>JBFIHN010000033.1:0-14467 GCA_041601775.1 Acidimicrobiales bacterium | reverse complement strand
CCGAGCGGCGCCACGATCCGGTTGATCACCTTCCGCAGGCTCGTCTCGTCACTGAAGCGGATGTCGGCCTGCGTGAGCCGACCGTTCTTCTCCACGTAGATCGACTTGGTCCCGTTGACCATGATCTCGGACACACTCGGATCGGCGAGCAGCGGCTGGATCGGTCCGTAGCCGAGCAGGTCGGCGTTGATCACGTCGACGAGCCGGTCGCGTTCCTCCACCGACAGCGGCATGTCCTCCGCCTCGAGGACCTTCGACATCTCGGCGACGGCGAGCTTCTTCAGTTCGTCGTCGTCCATGTCGGGCTCGCCGACCCGGTTGCCCAGGGTCAACAGGAGCGCGTCCTGGACCTTCGCCTTCAACTCGGAGAACGTCTCGGACTCGAGGAGCGCGGCCGTCATCTTGACGTCGGCGAGGTGCGCCTCGTCGCTCACCAGCGGCGCCTCGAGCAGGGACAGGTCGAGCGGTGCCGACGCCTGCTTGACCCGTTCGCCCAACTTCACGGCTCAGGCCTTCCGCTTGAACAGCCGTCGGGTGCCACCGGCGGCGTCGCCCGCGTCGACGGGGCGGGCGCTGTCGAAGGTGTTCGCGAGCTGCTCGAACGCCTTGACGAGCGCGTCGTTCGCACGTGACTGCATGATCGGGACGCCGCCGTTCGTGGCCTTCACCATGTCGATCGAGCTGGGGACACGGACGTCGATCGGGGCGCCGATCGCCCGTTCGATCTCCTCGAACTCCAGACCGACCTTGGCATCGGCACGATTGAGGAGGAAGTGTCGCCTGGGCGCGGTCAGGCCGATCACGTCGAGGGCCTGGAGCGCCTTGGACAGACCCTGGATCGACGGTCGTTCGGTGGCGCAGACCATGACGATGTCGGTGCACACGTCGAGCGCGGAGAGCACGCGTTCGGACAGGCCGGGATCGGTGTCGACGACCACGTACTCGAAGGAGCGGTGGAGCACGGTCAAGACCCCGGCCACATGGAGACCGGTCACGTCGTCGGCCTCCGCCGGCGAGAGCGGCGCACACAGGGTGTACATGCCGCTCGGGTGCGAGGTGAGCGCGAGCTTCAGGTTCGCGCTGTCCACCGGCCACCGACGAGCGATGTCGTCGATCGTCGTCGTCGGCTGCTGGCGCAGCACGCTCGCCACGTCGCCGAACTGCAGGTCGAGGTCGACGAGGACCACCTTGCGGGGGTGCCGGGCCGCCAGGGCGACGGCGAGGTTCGTCGCCACCGTCGTCTTCCCCGCCCCTCCCTTCGGCGAGAGGATCGTGATGATGCGGTGCGCAGGCCCACCGTCTTCGGACGCGGCTTCCCCTCGGGTCGCGTCGTGGTTCGGCGCCTCACCAGGAGCGGTCAAGGTGTCAGCTTCCATCTCAGCCGTAGATGCGGTCGGTGGTCTGGATGGCCGTTCCGGCCTCACCGGCATCCGCAGGCTCGATGGCGAGCCACACGTCGCCGTAGCTCGAGGCGAACACGATCCGCTCGGCCGAGGCGGCGTCCACGGCGAGGGTGACATACAGCGAACCGGCGACCGTCGGGGCCCGATCCTCGGCCGTGGCCGTACGGGTCGGATCCGCGACGGGAGCTCCCTGGACGTTGGTCACGAGGATCTTGTGGAGCAGGAAGGCCGACGTGTCCTTGCCGGCGATCGCTGCGTCGTCGGTCTGCAGCCCGCTGAAGGAGGCGATGACTCCGACCAGGTCACCGGGGCGGACCGTGCCACCGACGGTGCGGACGCCGTCGAGCGGGATCGTGATCTCGAGGAGTCCCTCGGGGACGCTCACCGAGCCGCCACCTCGCCCGACTCGCGCCTGGAGCGCGTTGAACTCCTCGGCCGAGACCAGACGGTTCTGGGTGAGCTGCTCACCCTGCACGAGGTCCACGGCGACGACCATGCCGTCTGCATCCGAGATCCCTGCCAGGGCGCCGGCGGCCTGCACCTTGGTCGGGACCGATTCGATGCGGACGAACTGCTGCAGCTCGTTCGCCGACGTGCCCGCCGGGACATCGGCATCGAGCACGAGCACGTCCACGAGTTCCTCGCCAGCGAGCGCACGGTCCTCTGCCTTGTTTACGTATGTCACCAACGCCAGGGTTCCCACCAGGACCAGAGCGACCGCAGCAATGAGGCTGACACGCTTCTTCTTCACCAGATTCCCCTTTGGGATCGTTCGATTCGCTAGTACTGCATCGGCAGACAAACGAGAATCTGAAGAACGAATTCGGTGGCCGGAACCGCAATGGACGGGCGCGTCAGCCGTCCGGGAGATCAACGGCCGATCGGCGAGAGACCGGTGAAGTCAGCGATACGGGTCGTCGTCCTCGGGGGCTTCCCACCAGTCGAGCGGTGTCTCGACGGGCTCCTCGATCGGATAGATGCAGTCGACCGGGCACGGGTCGATGCATTTGTTGCACCCCGAACAGAGCTCCGGGATGATGATCACGTCCATCCCGTGGTTGAAGATGGCGCCGAACTGCGGCGGACAGTGCCGGATGCACGTGTCGCAGTTGATGCAGATCGACATGTCGATGTAGAGCGCCGGGTTCTTCCACTTGGGGTTCCGTTCGTGCGTCTCCATGCGTTCCGCACGCGTTCCGGCAGCCACGTGCGGAGGGTAGCAGCGGTCGCGATGCCGTTGACGTGCTTGACCACGAGGTCAAGGGGCGGGTTCACTCTCTCTTGTGTCCACCGCTCCCGACTCCACGCTGGACCCTGATCGCCACCTGCCCGATCGCCACCTGCCCGATCGCCAACTGACGGCACAGGGCCGAGAGCGGAAGCAGCAGCTCATCGACTGTGCCGCGACGCTCTTCGCCGACCGGGGTTACGCCGAGACCCGCATCAAGGACATCGTCGAGGCCGCCGGCGTCGCCAAGGGCCTCTTCTACTGGTACTTCGACAACAAGGAGGCGCTGTTCTCCGAGGTCGCGACCGACATCCGCTTGCGTCTCCGCAAGCACCAGGCGGCGGCCATCGACCCCGAGGCCCCGCCGCTGCGCCAGATCCGCCAGGGCGCCGAGGCGTCCGTGTGGTTCATGGCCGAACACGCCCACTTCTTCTCCCTCCTCGAGGTCGAGAACGGCCGGGAGTCCGACCGTTCCCGCCAGAAGGGGACGAACCAGCACGTCCGCGACGTCAAGAACATGATCGAGGCCGGCCAGGCCGACGGCTCCATCGTCGACGAGAACCCCTCGCTCCTCGCCCTGGGCGTGGTGGGATCCGTCGGGTTCTACAGCCACTACCACCGAACGGGACGCCTCGGGGTCGAGGTCGACGAACTGGCCCGCTACGTGGCGGCGAGCGTCGTCCGCACCCTGGCCTCGAGCAGTGAGGTGGCGGCCGCGACCCTCGACTGAGCGTCCAGCAGGAGCATTACGGTAACGTCCGTTTCCAACCTGTAGCACCGACACCCAGGAGCATCCCGTGGCCACCCTTCCCTTCCTGTCCGACGAGTGGATCGCGGCCGCCAAGGCCATCCGCGAGGAGAGCCCCGGCGCCGCCGTTCCTCACGTCATGAAGATGAACCTCATCGTCACCGAGGTCCCCTTCGGTGACTCCGACATCAACGCGCACATGGACACCACGAGCGGCGAACTGCAGATGGACACCGGCCACCTCGAGGGCGAGGACCTCACCGTGACCGTCGACTACGCGACCGCCAAGGCGATCTTCGTCGAGGGCAACCCGCAGGCCGGGATGCAGGCGTTCATGTCCGGCAAGATCAAGGTCCAGGGCGACATGACCAAGATGATGGCGATGCAGACGGCCGCCCCGGACGACACACAGATCGAGATCGCCGAGAAGATCGCCGCCATCACCGAGTAGCCACACCAGAAGACGTCGTCACGCGGGGCTGGGGACGGGGTCCTCAGCCCCGGTGTCGTCGAGGGGCGCATCGTCGTCCGGCGCGCTCGACCGGACGAACACCGCGAAGACCAGTCCGATGAACGCGGCGCCGGCGCCGACGAGGTAGGCGTCGCGGAACGCCGCCTCCTCCCCCACCGCGGACTCGCGTGCCGCCTGCGTGGCCTGCATGACCTGGATGCCGACGACGACACCGAACTGGGTCATCATCTGCTGCATCGCGCCGACGACACCGAGGTCGGAGTCGTCGACCGTGTTCGCGATCGACGCGACGAGTGCTGGCGCGGACATGCCCAGACCCACGCCGGAGAGCGCGAGCGCACCGACGACCACGAGATCGGACGAACCCTCCGCCAACGTCGACAGCCCCAGCATCGACACGAAGACCGCCACCGCACCGCCGACCGCAGCGAACCGCTCGCCGGTCCGGATCGCGAGGTAGCCGAACAGCGGCCCGGAGATCGCGAAGGCCAGCGGTCGGGAGATCAACAGCGACCCGGACTTGGTCTCGCCGTAGCCGAAGACCCCCTCGAGCAGCAGGGGCGTGATCACGAACCCGCCCATGTACGCGAAGTTCGTGAACACCTGGGTGAGGATCGGGATCGAGAAGTTCCGCCGTCGCAGATAGGCCAGCGGGAGCAACGGGTTGGTCGTCGTCGCTTCGATCCGGACGAACGCCCAGGCCATCGCCGGCGCCAGGAGGAAGCCGACGATCACGATCGGGGACGACCACCCGATCACCGGACCACGGTTCACGGCGAAGAGGAACGAGGTGGCCGACACCGCCAGCGCCGCCGCCCCCGCGAGGTCGAAACCGACCGTCTCGATCCGGTCGGTCTCGGGGAGGACGGCGAGCGCGAGCAGCAGTCCGGCCATGGTGAGCGGCACCTGGCCGGCGAAGATCCAGCGCCAGCCGAACGCCTCGACGATCGGCCCGCCGGCGACCACGCCGATCACCGGTCCCCCGGCGCCGACCATCGTCCAGTAGCCCATGGCCTGGGCTCGTCGGTTCCGCGGGAAGAGCCGGTTGATGAGCGCCAGCGACGTGGGACCGATGGCTGCCCCGGTCGCGGCGCCGAGCACGCGGAACGCGAGCAGGCTGGCGGGGTTCCAGGCCAGTGCGGTCAGCGCAGCGAACACGATCACGCAGCCCATCGACCACGCGTAGACGCGACGTTGCCCGCGGAGGTCGCCGAGCTTGCCGGCGCTGGGGCCGAACACCGCGAACGCGAGGATCGGACCGGTGACCAGCCAGGTCAGCGTCGACTCGTCGCTCCCCATGTCACCGGCGATCCGCGGGATCGACACCGACAGGATGGTGATGGTGAAGCCGACGCTGAAGAGCCCGAAGAGCACGGTGCACAGCACCAACCACGGGTACTTCGACGACTGCTGGAGCCGTCCTTGGAATCGCTCGCGGAACAGGACCGGCCAAGCGAAGACCGTGACCTCGTCGGCCCCGGGTGCGTCGATGGTCAGTTCGTCGAGGTGATCCCGGGGTCCTGACACCGGACGCAAACTAACCGTGCCGATGCCCGCTCACCGAAGTGTGGACGGGGTCGACCCTGGTGGGACGGCCGCCTCGTCGCAGTGGCTGGGGATCACCGCGTCCGGCAGACCGTCCCACCGGGATCGACCCCGGTGCGACGCCGATGTTATCGGCCGCCGGCACCCCTCAGACGAGGCGAACTCGCATCACGACCCATTTGTGGCAAGTGTCGGAAACTCTCGAGCCAGGTCGTCGACGGACCAGCGCTGGTCCCGTTCGATCCCCTCGCCGAAGTGCCATCCCTCGAGCAGTCGGATGGTGCCGCCCTGGACGAACACGGTGCGGCCGGTGACGGTCGATCCCTCGGTCGCCAGATACGCGACGACCGGAGAGACGTTCGCCGGATCCCACACGTCGAAGCCACCACCGGCGCCCGGGGCGGCGACCATGTCGGAGAGCCCGGGGGTCGCTTCGGTGAGTCGGGTCCGTGCCGCGGGCACGATGCAGTTCGAGCGCACCCCGTAGCGGGCGAGTTCCTGGGCGCAGATCGACGAGAACGAGGCGACGCCGGCCTTGGCGGCGCCGTAGTTGGTCTGCCCGGGGTTCCCGATCAGGCCCGACGTCGACGACGTGTGCACCACCGACGCGTCGCGCGGCGTTCCGGCCTTCGCCTGCTCTCGCCAGTAGGCGGCAGCGAAACGGGTCGGCACGAAGTGACCCTTGAGGTGCACGTTGGTGACGTCGTCCCAGTCGGCCTCGGACATGTTGACCAGGGCCCGGTCGCGGAGGATCCCGGCGTTGTTCACCAACACGTCGAGTCCGCCGAAGGCGTCGAGCGCGGTGGCGACGAGGCGTTGCCCACCCTCCCAGTCGGTCACGTCGTCGTGATTGGCGACCGCGGTGCCTCCGGCGGCCTCGATCTCGGCGACCACCTCGGCGGCCGCGTCGTGGCCCGCGTCCCCGAGGTCGTTCACCACGACCAGGGCGCCTTCGGCGGCGAAGAGTCGAGCATGGGCTCGGCCCAGCCCCCGGCCGGCCCCGGTGATGATCGTGATCCTGCCGTCGAGCGATCCCACTGGGTCGGTCCCTTCTCCAAAGCGTCCGGTCCGCACCATGGTGGCCCCATGAGCCATCGGTCAAGTCTGGTGCCCGGCCGTCACTTCTTGAGCAGGAGGTTCACCTCGCTGCCGCGCGGCACCGAGGTCCCTGCCTCGGGGTCCGACGCCACGACCTCGCGGTTGCCGCCGCCGCCGACGAACTCGCCGAGCACCAGGCCGGCGGCTTCGAGCGCGGCCTCGGCCTCGTCGAGCGACATGCCCTTCGTCTTGGGGACCTCGACCACGTCGGGCCCCTTGCTGACCACGACGGTCACCGTCGTGCCGCGGGCGAGCTCGCTCCCCGGCTCGTCGGACAAGCGGATGACGACTCCCGCCTCGACCTCGTCGCTGAACTCCTCGGCCTTCTCCGCGACCAGCTGCACGCCCTCGAGCAGCTCCTGCACGTCCTCGAACACGGCGCCGTCGGCGATCTCCGGGACGACACGGGGCTCCGGCCCCTTGGACACCAGCAGGGGCACGGACTCGCCTCTGGGGAGGCTGGCCTCGACCTCACCATCGATGCCGATCACGTTCCCGGCGACGATCTCCTCGTCGAACACGTCGGTGGTCGCGACCTCGAGCCCCGCGTCGTCGAAGGCGGCGGTCACCTCGTCGAGGGGACGGTCCGCGACGTCGACGGGGACGTCGGTGAGCGTGTTCCCCTCGGAGACGACGACGACCAGGGTCGCGCCCTCTGCGAGTCGTTCCCCCGCGCCGGGCTCGGTCGAGACGATCTCCCCGGGTTCGGTCCCGTCACGCCGGGTCTTCTTCTCGTCGAGCACCCAGTCGTTGTCCGTGGCGATGAGTTCGATGTCGTCGATCTGACGACCGACCAGCACGGGGATCTCGTGCGTCGGCGTCCGGAGTTGCTGGGCCAGGAAGAACCCGCCGGCACCGAGGGCGACGAGCAGCACGGCCGCCAACGCCCATGGCCAGCGCCGGGCGCTCCTGGGGGGTGCCTCGTCGTCGTCTGCGGCCACCGGTCCCGTCGTCGTGGCACCCGGGGTCGGGGCGACGGCGGTGGTGTCTCCGGCGAGCGGGAGCAGCGTCATCGTCTGGTCGGCCTCGCTCGGAGCGCCGGTCACCTGGTCGGCCTCGGCCAGTGCTCCCACCAGCGGGAGCGGCGCGGGGGCGGGCATGCGTTCGGATGCCGCGAGCAGCAGGATCCCGAGCTCCTCGGCGTCGGGTCGATCGTCGGGATCGAGACGCCCGGCCCGTTCGAGCGCCGGGCGGAGCGGTCCCAGCTCGGCCGGGACGTCGAGGTCCCGGTCGACCCGGGCCATGAGCGTCCCGAGGGTGGTGTCGCTCGCGAAAGGAGCCACGCCGGTCACGGCCTCGACGAGCAGGACGGCGAGGGCGTACACGTCGGCCTTGCCGTCGAGGCGCTCGCCCCGGGCCTGTTCGGGCGCGGCGTAACGGGCGGTGCCCATGACGGCACCTTCGGGCTCGGTGACCGACGCCTCGGCGATCGCCCGAGCGAGACCGAAGTCAGCGATGCGGAGCCGTCCCTCGGTGTCGAAGAGCAGGTTGGCGGGCTTCAGGTCGCGGTGGACCAGACCGGCGTTGTGCGCATAGGCGAGGCCCCGGCACACGTCGAGGCCGACCACCAGGGCCTGCGACGGCGAGAGGAGCTCGCCCTCCCCGGCTGCGGCCGCGTTGAGGATCGCCCGGAGGCTGCCGCCGGCGAGGTACTCCGAGACCAGGTACGGGACATCGTCCTCACCCCAGTCGTGGACGACCACCACGTTGGGATGGCTGATGGCTGCGACGATCTGCGCCTCGGTGCGGAAACGACGCAGGAAACGGTCGTCCTCGGCGAGGCCGGGTTGGAGCATCTTGACGGCGACCTGGCGGCCGAGGTTCACGTCGTCGGCCAGGAAGACCTGCGCGGACGAGCCTGCGCCGAGCGGGGCGACGAGTCGGTAGCGGCCGTTGACGACGCGACCGACCTCGTCGGAGAGGCGGGTGGAGACCACGGATCAACGATAGGACCCGCGACGGAGGGCACGGTGGCATGGGGCGCGTGCTGGGGTGGCGAGTCCCCCGGCTGCGAGACTGCCGGAGATGAACCGATCCGACGCGCGCACGCGCCCGCCGCTGGCGCTGTCGATCGTCTTCGTGATCGTGCTGGTCGAGACCGTCGCCGAGATCGCCTTCGTCGTGGCACGCGATGACTACGGGCCGGGCGGGAAAGCCCTGGTCGGAGGCATCTTCGCGCTGAAGATCGCCCTGGCGTGGTCCGCGCGCAAGCTCCGCGCCGGCGGCGCCCTCGGGTTGTTGGCCTTCGAACTGGTCGGCATCCTCGTAGCCATCGGCGCCGACTGGTCCATGGCACTGCGACTGACCCTGGTCGCCTGCGTGATCGCGGTCTACGTGCTGGTGCTCTCCTCGTTGCACGCCTTCCCCACCCCGGAGATCCGATGACCGACCCCACCCCCACACCCACGAAGAACCCGGGCGTCAGCTACCCGCTGCGCACCAAGGTCGTGATCGTCGTCGTCCTGCTCGTCTCGATCGGCGGGTTCGTCCTCGCCGGACTCCGGACCAACACCGACAACGACGACGGCGTCGCGGTCACCGGAACGGAGACCAGCGGCAGCGAGTCGGTGACGCCGAGCACGATCAGCAACGGTGTCGAGTCGATCCGCCCCGGACGAGGTACCGAGGCGTTCGCCCAGCAGTCGATCGAGATCGACCTCTCGCCCGGTTGGCGCGGCGAGCTCGTGATCCAACCCGACTCCGGCGCTGCCATCGCGCTCCCCGACGACCAGGTCGAGTTCACGAGCCTCAACCAAGTGATCTTCGAACCCGGTGAAGGCAAGGTGATCGAGCGTCTCCCCTCCGGGGACGTCTGCGTCCGGGCCACGATCTGGGACCAGGTCCGCGGCCGGTCGGCGACCGAGCGCGTCGAGACCTGGTGCTTCGACGTCACCTGAGCCTGAACGAGGTGTCCGGCCGGCTCAGGGCAGAGCGCCGGTCTCGAGCAGTCGCTCGAAGGCCGCCTCGTCGAGGACGGGAATGCCCAGCTCCTCGGCCTTGGTGACCTTGGAGGCGCCTGGGCTCTCCCCCACCACCACTGCCGTCGTCTTCTTCGACACGCTCCCCGGCGCCTTGCCACCGCGCGCCTTGATGGCGTGTTCGACCTCGTCGCGGTTGTAGTTGGCCAGCGTCCCGGTGACCACCACGGAGCGCCCCGCGAGTGTCTGGGCGACGTCGGCCTTCTCCGGCCCCGCGAAGTTGAGGCCGGCCGCCCGGAGCCGCTCGAGCAGTGCCCGGTTGGGTTCCTGGGCGAACCAGGCACAGACGGTCTCGGCGATCTTGGTCCCGACCCCGTCGATCGCGGCCACCTGCTCGACCCCGTCGTCGGCGGTCGTCGCCTCGATGATCCGATCGAGGTGGCCGAAGTGCTCGGCGAGCGCCTCGGATGCCGACGGACCGAGATGCCGGATGTTGAGCCCGACCAGCAAGTTGGCGAGCGTGCGGTCCTTCGACGCCTCGATGGCGTCGCGGAGGTTGTCGATCGACGTCTGGCCGTAGCCCTCGAGTTCGAGGATCCGATCGAAGTCGATCTCGTAGATGCTGGCGATGTCGGTGAGGATCCCGAGGTCGAGGAACTGCGCGATGCTCCGCTCGCCCAGCCCTTCGATGTCCATGCTGCCGCGACCGGCGTAGTGCTCGATCGCGCCCTGGATCTGGAACGGGCACTCCGGGTGCACGCACCGGGTGTCGGACTCGCCGTCGGGACGGACGAGGGCCGACTGCAGCGGACACGGGCAGGTCGTCGGGAACGTCCACTTGGGGAGCCCCTGCTTGCGCGCCGCCAACACGGGGCCCACGACCTCGGGGATCACGTCGCCGGCCCGGCGGACGATCACCGTGTCGCCGGGACGGACGTCCTTGGCCTCGACCTGGTCCTGGTTGTGGAGGGTGGCGCGCTCGACGTTGGCACCACCGACGAAGACCGGTTCGAGCACGGCGAAGGGCGTGGTCCGCCCGGTGCGACCGACCGACACCAAGATGTCGAGCAACTGCGTCGTGCGTTCCTCCGGCGGGAACTTGTAGGCGATGGCCCACCGCGGTGCCCGAGCAGTGAACCCCAACTGCTCGCGCACGGCCAGGTCGGACACCTTGGCCACCGCGCCGTCGATCTCATAGGGCAGGTCGTGGCGGTGGTCCTGCCAGTGCTGGCAGAAGGCGATCACCTCGTCGATGGTGTCGACCACGCGGATCTCGGGGTTGACGGCGAAGCCCAGGTCGCGCAGGAGGTCGAAGGTCTCTTCGTGCCGCGCGAGGGTCGGCCCGCCCTCGACGGCGCCGAGTTGGTAACACCACATCGACAGGTCGCGCTCGGCCGTGGCGGCAGGGTCCTTCTGCCGCAACGAGCCGGCGGCCGAGTTGCGGGGGTTGATGTAGGGCGCGCTCCCCGCTGCGGCCGCCCGCTCGTTCAGCGCTTCGAAGGCCGCCGAGCTCATGTAGACCTCGCCGCGGACCTCGAGGACCCGAGGCGCCCCCTCGGGGAGCGTGACGGGGATCGACTCGATGGTGCGCACGTTGGCCGTGACGTCCTCGCCGACCTTGCCGTCGCCGCGTGTCGCGCCCTGGACCAACTGGCCGTCCTCGTAACGCAGCGAGATGGCCACCCCGTCGATCTTGAGCTCGCACACATGGGCCAGCGGGATCCGCGCGTCGCGCTCACCGACCCCCAGCCGTCGCTGGAGGCGGTCCTCCCAGGCCCGGAGTTCGTCGGGGTCGAAGGCGTTGTCGAGGCTCAACAGCGGCGTCGAGTGCACCACCGGCGCGAAGGTCTCGGACCGTCGGCCGCTGACCCGGTGCGTGGGTGAGTCCGGGCGGTCGAGCGCGGGGAACTCCTCCTCGATGGCGCGCAGTTCGGCGACCAACGCGTCGTAGTCGGCATCGCTGATGAGCGGGGCGTCGTCGACGTAGTACCGCTCGTTGTGCTCGAGCAGTTCGTTCCGCAGCGCCTCGACGCGATGGACCGTTTCTTCGGGCGGGTTGCTCACCCTGGTGAAGTTACGCGCCGGGGGTGACGGTCACGCCCCGACGGCGAGACGGACCCCGAACGACTGGCGCCGGACACGTTCGGCCAACTCGACGGACAGCGACAGGAGGTGCTCGGCCTGGAGGGTGTCATGGTTCGCCAGCCCACACTCGGGCGTCACCAGCGCCTGGTCGCGCAGCCGGAGCGCGTCGCAGCCCCGCTGCACCAGTTCGCACCAGGTCTCCGAGAGGACCCGCCACAGCAGCGACGGCTCGCTCCCGATCGGCCGGTTGGTCGGTACGGCGCCCCAGGCCACCCATCCACCGCGGTCGAGGTGCACGCCGAGCGCACCGGCATGATCGATGACGCTCGCATCGGTCGGCATCGAGACGATCTGCGGACCGGCTGCGAGCGCCAGGCGCCAATCGGTCTCGCCGCAGCAGTGCAGGCCGGTCACGGCATAGGGCTCGATGGCGGCGAGCGTCCCCGAGACCAGGTCGACGGCGTGGTCGGCGGGGACGGGGAAGTCGGCGTGCGACAGGGCGACGAGGCCGGGCTCGTCGACGAACATCACCTTGGCGGCCAGCGGCGCGACCCGCATCGCCTCGTCGAGCATGGCCACGGCGCGTCGACGGACTGCAGCACCGGCGGTGGCGAAGGCCCGGTCGGCGTGGACACCCGCCTCGATCAGACCCAGCGCGAGCGTGACCGGCCCGGTCACCTGCAGCTTGATCGGCGCACTGCGGTGACGGGTCGCCTCGAGGAACGCTCGTGTCCCCCCGAACGCCGGACCGCCGATGCCGGGACCGTTCTCGCCGAAGGGGTCACCGGGGTCGAGTTCGCCGGTGACCCGGAGGAGACCGTCCTCGGCGATCGTGATGCCGCGGAGTCCCCAGGCTCCCTGCGACAACATGGATTCGCGTGCGTCGAGACGCGGGAGCGACGGCGCCGCCGGGAGGTCCGGGCACGCAGCGAGGGCGACCGCGACCGCCGCATCCACCTGACGGTGCGGCAGGCTGCCGATGGCGGAGGCCGTCCCGACACGGAGGTTGACGGCCTTCACGACTGATTTCCCTGGCCCGAGAATGGGTACGCGGATCCATCGGAACCACGTCCCCCATACGTCTCCATGCACACCGGAATAGCGAGCCGGACGGCCCAGGAGCAAATCTGGGGGTCTCATGTCCGAGTCCACCGCCACCCCGTCGACTCCCGTCGCCACCCGATCGCTCGCCGATCTCGTCCGATCGGCGTGGCCGTTGCGAGTCGTCTGGCTCCTCGTCCCGCTCGTCGCCGGGCCGGCACTCGCCGATGCCCTGTCCGACCGGAGCCGGTCGGTCCAGGTGGTCGCCTCCGCGTTCGCATGGGCCGGTTGGGTCGTCGGACTCGGTGCCATGGCCGTGCTGCGCTCCGCGTCGCTCACCGTCGTCCGCGTCGTCGTGCCCGGTGCGCTCGCCGTCGCGGCCTGGGCGTCGCTGGGGGCCGACCGCCCGGCCTGGGCCGCGGCCGGCGTCGGCATCGGCGCCATCGCGATGCTGCTGTTGGCCGCACCCGGCGTGAGCGACGCGTTCGTCGACGGATCGAGCTACGGCACCGAACGACGCGTCGCACTCAAGATCCCGCCGGCGTTGCTCGTGGCGCCGGTCCCGTTGTCGTGGCTCGCAATCGCCGCCGGCACCGTCACTGGTCCGTTGCTCCTGGCCTCGTCGCAGTGGGTCGCCGGCGGCATCGCCGTGGTGGTCGGAACCGGACTCGTCGTCGTCGGCGGCCGGCAACTGCACCTGCTGAGCCGGCGCTGGCTCGTCTTCGTGCCTGCCGGTCTGGTCGTGCACGACCCGTTCTCGCTGACCGACCCCATCCTCTTCCCCCGTGCGTCGGTGGCGCGGATCGGGCCTGCGGTCACCGACGACGCCGACGCCGACGACGTCGTCGACTCGACCGGCGGAGCGCTGGGACTCGCCCTCGAGGTCCGCAGCCACGAGACGATCAAGGTGGGGCTCCGCACCGGTCGATCGCTCGAGGAACGCGAGGGCGTGGTCGCCATCCTCGTGACGCCGACGCAGCCGGCGACGACCCTCGAGATCGCCCGAGCGAAACGCCTGCCCGTCGGCTGATTCCCCGGGGGTTCTTGTCCCACGCCTCGGCACAGCGGGGGGTTTGACTGGTACGTGACCGCCCTCTCCGCTTCTGGGTTGCGATTCCTCTCACCGGCGCGCGGATCCGCAACCCAGAATCAGATCGAGCGCCACCGCCCGACGACGAGGTCAACGAGGCAGGACGTCGCACTCGTCCTGCGACAGCCAGGGCCGCTCAGTCACGAGCCAGATGGTCGGCACGCACCGCCACGCCACCTCCGACGACGAGGTCGTCGCGGTAGAGCACGACCGACTGGCCGGGAGCGATACGACGCCGTGGACGACCGAACGTCACCGTGACACCGACGGCATCGCTCGAGACCTGACCGGGAAGCGGATCACCGTGGGCGCTGCACTGCACGAGCACATCGCCCTCGATCGGGTCGTGGGCCCAGACCACCTGTTCCAGCGCCACCGAGTCCGACTGCAACGCGGCCTTGTCGCCGATGGTGACCCGGGCCTCGGACACGTCGACGTCGACCACGTAGCGGGGCGTGGTGAACCCGCCGAGGTCGAGCCCGCGACGCTGACCGATCGTCACCAGCTCGACGGCGTCGACCGAACCGACACGTGCACCGGACTCGTCGACGATCTCGCCGGGGTGGAGGTCGACCCGCCCGTCGAGGAAACCGCTGCGGCCCTGCGTCGAGGTGATGAAACACACGTCCTGACTGTCGGGCTTCGACGCGATCCGCAGCCCGAGGCGAGCGGCCTCGGCCCGCACCTCGTCCTTGGTGACGTGCCCGATGGGGAACGACACCCGGCCGAGCACCGACCCCGGCACGACATAGAGCACGTAGCTCTGGTCCTTGGCGAGATCGTGCCCTCGGCGCAGGTGCAGGCGTCCCGACGCGTCGTGGCCGAGCCGCACGTGGTGG
>JBFIHN010000032.1:0-14481 GCA_041601775.1 Acidimicrobiales bacterium | reverse complement strand
TGGATCGTCCGGTCTCGAAGCCGTACCAACTCGAGCCAGGCCACGACTGGCGCCTCGACCCGCTCGACTGAGCGGTCGCTGCCCGACCCTCCCCGGCGACCGCAACGTGCCGATCGGTACGTACCGCGCCGGAAACGACATGCGACGTGCCGATCGGTACGTACCGCGCCGGGAACGACATGCAACGTGCCGATCGGTACGTACCGCGCCGGAAACGACATGCAACGTGCCGATCGGTACGTTCCGCACATGGCGATGGAGTGGGAGATGGAGACGGTGGGGTCGGTGATCGTCGTCTGATTCGTCCGGTTCGTCTGGCGTCGGGTCGCGGGCGGGAGGGAGACTCGTCGCCATGGAACTGCAGGGACGGGTCGCCGCGGTCACCGGCGCAGCATCGGGGATCGGTCGCGAACTCGCGATCCTGCTGGCCGAGCGGGGTGCGGATCTGGCGCTCTGCGACGTCGACGAGGTCGGCCTCGCCGAGACCGTCGGTCTCGCCGAGAAGGCCGGCGCGAGCGTCACGATCACGTCCCAGCGTCTCGACGTCGCCGATCGCGAGGCCATGCACGCCTGGGCCGACCAGGTGGTCGCCGATCACGGCAAGGTGAACCTGATCGTCAACAACGCCGGCGTCGCCCTCGGCGCCACGGTCGACGGCATGTCCTACGACGACTTCGACTGGCTGATGGGCATCAACCTCCAGGGCGTCGTCGCCGGGACGAAGGCGTTCCTCCCGCACCTCAAGGCCGCAGGCGAGGGGCACATCGTCAACATCTCGAGCGTGTTCGGGCTGATGGGCATCCCGTCGCAGTCGGCGTACAACGCGGCCAAGTTCGCCGTCCGTGGATTCACCGAGGCGCTCCGTGTCGAACTCGACATCGAGAAGTGCGGCGTCTCGGCGACCACCGTGCACCCCGGCGGCATCAAGACCAACATCGCCAAGAACGCCCGCATGGACGAGAGCATCGCCGACATCGGTCAGGACGCGGACGCCGGCGCGGCGTTCGAGAAGCTGTTCATCACCACACCCGCGAAGGCCGCCAAGACCATCGTCCGAGCGGTCGAGAAGGACAAGCGTCGGCTCCTGATCGGCCCGGACGCCTGGGCGATCAGCCTGCTGTCGAAGCTCCCGCCGGGGCTGTATCAGGGCGTCCTCGCCCGGGGAGCCGCCCGCGGGCTGTGAGGCGGGGGTTCACCCGGCGTTCGATGCGTGTTCGGGTGGCGTTCATCGGCCAGACTCGGGGCCCGTGGCGCACACCGAACAATCGGAGAGCGATTCCGGGGCGATCCCCGCATTCGCTCGAGGCATCGTCGTCGTCGGGCTGCTCTATCTCTTCCTGATCGGGGTCTCGCTCCTCGAGGGCGGCATCCAGTCGCTGGGGAGCGACATCCAAGAAGAGCTGTTCTCGAGCGTCACCAACCCCGTCGCTGGTCTCTGCGTCGGGATCCTGGCCACCGTGCTCGCCCAGTCGTCGTCGGTCACGACGTCGACCATCGTCGGCCTCGTCGGGTCCGGCCTCCTCGGAGTCGATGCCGCGGTGCCGATGATCATGGGCGCGAACATCGGCACGACCGTGACCAACACGCTCGCGTCGCTCGGCCACGTCCGGCGCAGCAGCGAGTTCAAGGAAGCCTTCGCCGCGGCGACCGTCCACGACTACTTCAACCTGCTGGCCGTGTCGATCCTGCTGCCGCTCGAGTTGGCGACCGGGATCTTGTCGAACACGGCGGAGGCGATGACCGATCTCCTCCTCGGCGGCAGCGGTGCCACCTTCGAGAGTCCGATCAAGCAGGCGGTCAAGGAACCGGCGTCGCTGATCGAATCGGCGTGGGAAGCCGTCGGCGCCTCGGGCACCGTCCTCGGTGTCCTGCTCCTCGCCAGCGGGCTGGCGTGCATCTTCCTCGCCCTCGCGTTCATCACCAAGAACATGCGTGCGCTGGTGGCCGACCGTGTCGAGGCGTCGATCAACGCCTTCCTGGCTCGCGGTGGTGGCGTGACCGCCATGGCCATGGGCCTGGTCATCACCATCGCCGTGCAGTCGTCGAGCATCACCACGTCGGTGATGATCCCGTTGGCGGCGTCGGGTGTGGTGACCCTCGCCAACATCTATCCCGTGACCCTCGGGGCCAACGTGGGCACGACGATCACCGCGTTGCTGGCGTCGCTGGCGACCGGCCGCCCCGAAGCCCTCACCGTCGCACTGGTGCACACGCTGTTCAATCTCGCAGGCATCCTGCTCTTCTATCCCGTCCCCGCGATGCGCGCACTCCCGATCCGGATGGCGCAGCGAACGGGCGAGCTCGCCTCCCGGCGGGCTTCGGCCGTGATCGCCTACATCGTGGTGGTCTTCATTCTGATCCCGGCTCTCGGGGTCATCGTCTTGAGGTGATTCGACATGGTGCTCAGCTTCTTCCGTGGTGACGACGGTGTCTTCGACACCATCGACCGGCAGGTGACCGAGATGCTCGGTGCGTGCCGTCACGCGTTCGACCTGGCGTCGTCGGCGCTCGTCTCGTCCGACGACATCGATGCCATCGGCGCGGACGTGCGCTCGACCGACCGCATCGTCAACCAACTCGAGGAGGACGTGCGCCGCCAGTTGGTCGTGCACGCGGCCGTGCACGGCGGGACCGACATCGGGATCGTCCTGTCGAGCCTGCTCGTGGTCAAGAAGCTCGAGCGCGTCGGCGACCAGTGCAAGAACATCTTCGACCTCGCCGACCAGGGCGTGCGGATCACCGGCGACGAGCGGGCGGAGTTCGACGAGGACCGGCGCATCGTGTCGGCCCTCTTCGCCGAGGCCGTCGAGGTGCTCGCGGCGCGAGACGAACCGGCCATCGCCCGCTACACGGAGCGGGCGGAGGAGCTGATGACCGTCTACGACGCCCGGGTGAACGACCTGCTGGGCAGCGACCGTCCCTCGTCGTGGGGCGTGCCGCGGGCCATGCTCGCCCGCTACCTCAAGCGCATCGTCGCCAACCTCGACGGCTGTGCCCGCGTGGTGTCCACCCCGCTCGACCGCTCGGAACCCACCGACATCGACGAGTGAACCGGGGGCGTGATCGATGTCACGCCGTGTTGCCCTTGCAGTGAGCGTCATGTTCTGCCATAAAAGAGCGAGCGCTCGGTTTTCTTCGAGCGGGTCGACGCGAGGAGCAGCGACGCATGCCGAAGATCAGCGACGAGAAGCGTGCTGCCGCCCGTCAGCGTCTCATCGACGCCACCGTCGCGGTGGCCGAGCGTGACGGTGTCGAGGCGCTGACCACGCGCTCGATCGTCGCCGAGGCCGGGGTGTCGTCGGGGATGTTCTACGGACACTTCGCCTCGAAGGAGGAGTTGCTCGCCGCCGTCGTCGACCAGGGCGTCGACGAACTCACCACGATGGTGGCGGCCGAGCTCGACGTCGGCACGCCCATCGAGGGGATCGTCCGCGGTCTGCTCGAGCAGCTGATCGTGATCAGCGACCTGCGCGCACTGGCCGTCTTCCGTTCGGCATCGACGACCGAGGAGGCCCGCGAGACCCAGCGTCGCATCAACCGCCGCATCGTCGACGCGTTCGGTCCGGTCTTCGACGCCACCGTCGAGGCGGGGCTCGTCCGGGCTGACGTCGACGCCGAGGCCGCCATCGAACTCATCGACGTGCTCATCGACGGTCTGAACCGACGACGTCACCTCGACGGGTTCGTCAGCTCCGACGAGCGCCTCTCCGCCGTGATCATCGGCGCCATCGAATCGTTCCTTCTCGCCCAGCCACCAGGAGACCACGCATGACCGCGACCGAGACCCCCGCCCGGAGCGTTCCCACCCGTCGGGTGTCGTTCGAGTACCCGCAGGCCGACCTGCCCAAGCACTTCGCAGCCGACGGTGACCTGGTCATGAGCCACGTCGTCGCCGTGCTCTCCTCGGTGTTCCCCAACGGCGAGGACTTCTTCGTGCGCTCGGTCCGGAACTTCCGTGACCAGATCGAGGACCCGGTCCTCAAGGAGCAGGTCAAGGGGTTCATCGGCCAGGAGGCGATCCACGGCCGCGAGCATCGCGAGTTCAACGACCGTCTCGACGCACTCGGCTACCCGTCGAAGCGCATCGACCGCTTCGTCGACCGCAGCCTCAAGATCCGCGAGAAGCTCCTACCGGCGAAGGCCAATCTCGCCGCCACCGCAGCGCTCGAGCACTACACGGCGACCCTGGCGCAGATCCTGTTGACCGATCCCGCCGCTCGCGAGACCGTCGCCCACGAGGAGGTCCGCAACCTGTTCCTCTGGCATGCCCTCGAGGAGTCGGAGCACAAGGCCGTCGCGTTCGACGTGTACCGCTACGTCGGTGGCACCGAGCGCATGCGCACGGTGACGATGACGATCTTCAACATCGGCTTCCCCGCCGCCGTCGCCATCATGACCGTGCTGTCGATGCTCCGCGATCCGGTGGCGCGCCGCAACCCTCGCCGGGTGTGGCAGAGCCTCAAGCGCCTGCGGCGCACGCCGTTCGTGAGCCGCGAGATCATCGCCCAGCTGCACGACTACCAACGGGAGGACTTCCATCCCGACGATCACCCGACCGACGAACTCGTCGCGCAGTGGCGTGAGGAGCTCTTCGGGGCTGCGGGGTCGCTGAACGACCGTCTCCCGGCGTCACGGGCCTCGTAGCGCGGCATCGCCGACGATCGACAAGGATCCGACCGTGAGCGACCCCGGCCTCGATCCCCGTACTCCCGTCCTCGTCGGGGTGGGGAGCTGCCACGACGACGTCGAGGCGGTCGAGCTCATGGCCCGGGCGACGCTCGCCGCCGGAGCAGACTCCGAGCCGTCGCTCCTGCCGCAGGTGGAACGCATCTCGGTCACCCACGGGACCTGGTCCTACGCCGATCCCGCCCGGATCATCGCCGGTCGCATCGGCGCATCCGGCGCGACCACGGTCCTCGTCGACGTGGGCATCCCGCAGCAGACCGTCATCGACGAGACCCTGGCGTCGCTGCTCGCCGGCGAGGTCGAGGTGGCGCTCGTGGTCGGGGGAGAGGCCAAGGCGCGCGACGCCCGTCTGCGGGCACGGAGCACCCAGGCCGACGCCGCCGGGATCGCCAGCGTCTTCCGGGGCGAGAGCGCCTGCGCCGAGACCGACCAGGGTGACGTGTCGCCCGACGTGCACCAACACCCCGTCGGTGACCTGGTCGACCCGGCCGAGCTCGACGCCGGACTGTGGGCGCCGGTCGATCAGTACGCACTGATCGAGAACGCGCTCGCCGCGGTGGAGGGCACGGATCCCGTGCAGCTGCGCCACGACCTCGGTGACCTCTACGGCCGTTTCAACCGGGTGGCGCAAACGAACCCCGAGGCGGCGTTCCCGGCACCGATGACGCCCGAGGAGATCGCCACCTTCTCGCCCGGCAACCGGCCGCTGTCGTTCCCGTATGCGAAGTGGCATGTGACCCATTGGACCGTCGACCAGGCTGCCGCCCTGCTGTTCTGCACGGTCGAGGCCGCGGAACGGGCCGGGGTCCCGCGGGATCGATGGATCTTCCCGCTCGTCGGTCTGGGGTCGTCGCACATGGCGCCCCTCACGCAACGTCGTGAGCTCCACCGGTGGCCGGCCATGGCCGTGCTCGGCGCGGCAGCCGAACGACGACTCGGGCACCCGCTGGCCGACTGCGACGTGGTCGAGTTGTACTCGTGCTTCCCGGTCGCGGTGCGGGTGCAACAGCGCGAGCTCGGGCTCCCGCGTGACGGCACGCCGACGGTGACCGGCGGCATGGCCTTCGCAGGTGGGCCGTTCAACAGCTTCGTGTTCCAGGCGCTGGTCACCGTGGCCCGGCATCTGCGTGCGGCCGGGGGCCGCGCCCTGGTCACCAGCGTGAGCGGCCTCCTCACCAAACCCGGGCTCGGCGTGTGGTCCACCGAGCCCGACGGGCAGTCGCCGCTGCTCGCCGACCTCGCAGACGACGTCCGTGCGTCGACGTCGGTGGTCCCGGTCGTCCGTGACGCGGTCGGTGGCGGAACCGTGGCCTCGTGGACGGTGACCCATGACGGGCAGGAACCTGCGGCACTGGTGGTCGTCGTCGACCTCGCGGGCGGTGGTCGTGCGATCGCCCGGAGCGACGATCGCGCGTGGATCGACCGGGCGCTGCAGCGCGGCGCCTGTGGGGTGGCGGTGTCCGTGGATCGCGGTCGGATCGTGGGCTGACCCGCCGCTCCGCGCTCGCCGACGACGGGACATAGACTGTTGTTGTGTCCCATCCTGGTCCTCCCGGTGCCCCGCTCGGCCCACGATCGCTGCTGTGGCAGATCGCCGGTGACTGGCGCTCCGGTCTGAGCGGCTTCAGCGCCGGCATCTTGCAGCTCATGTACCCGCACCTCGGACGCGGCGTCGAGGAGCACTCGGCGTTCTTCGACGAACCCTGGGATCGCATCTATCGCTCGGTGCCCCAGATCTGGGCGACGATCTTCGCTCCCGATGCCGGGGAACGCGGCCTCCAGATCCGCGACTACCACACCGCCATCACGGGCACCGATGCCCACGGCGAGCGCTACCACGCCCTGGCTCCGGACACGTTCTGGTGGGCACATGCCACCTTCACCTGGGAGATGTTCGAGACGGTGGACCGTTGGAACCATCGAGGCCTCGGGCCGCGCCGTCGCGAGCAGCTCTACCAGGAGACCGTGACCTGGTATCGGCGTTACGGCGTGAGCGACCGACCGGTGCCCGTCGACCATGCCGGTTTCCGCGAGCGCTTCGACGACATCTGCCGGAACGAGCTCGAGCTCACGCCGACCGCCGAGCGGGCCGTCGACATGGCACTGCACGGCCGCATCGACCAGCCCGGCACCCCGAGCCAGGTGGGCGCGCTGATGACGCCGGTGCTGCGGACGATGACGATCGGGGGTCTGCCGGCGATCGTCCGCGACCGCTTCGGCATCCCGTGGACCGTCGCCGACGAGGCCAAGTTGGCTGCCGTGACGCTCACGGTCCGCAACGCCGGTCAGCTGCTGCCACAACAGCTCCTGCGCGGGCCCTACCTGCGCACCATCCGCCGGATGCGATCGATCGCCGCGCCGCGCCCGGCGGCCTGAGATGCCCAAGGTCGCCACCCGCATCGACCTCGATGCGCTCCTCGATCGCCTGGCGTCGCCGCCGACGTCCGACGACGTCGACGACCGCATCCTCGATGCGGCGGCAGCAGGCGTGGCCGCTGCGGGATTGTCCGGGCTCGAGGTCGATGCCGTGGCCGCGGCGAGCGGCGTGGGCCGGAGCACGATCTACCGACGGTTCACGGACCGCAACCAACTGATCGCCGCAACGCTCGCCTACGAGATGCGTCGGTTCCTCGCTGCGCTGGCGGACGAGGCGGCACCGATCGACGACCTCGGCGAGCAGGTGGTGGTGGCGTTCGTCGCCGGCCTCCGGGTGGCACAACACCGCGGCCTGGGAACGCTGATCCGTCAGGAGCCGCTGCTGCTGCGCCTGCTCACGATCGACGGCGGACCGCTGGTCGCCGCGGCCGGCGAGCACCTGGTGGCCCTGGCCGAGCGCCGACAGCCGATGCCCGACCGGGCCGCAGCCATCGCGACGGCCGAGGTGCTCGTCCGGTTGGCGATCTCGTTCGTGCTCTGCCCGGGGTCGCTGCTCGACCTCGACGACCGCGCCATCGAGAACGACGGCGCGGTCGAGAACGCGGTGCGACAACGGATCGGCCCGCTGGTGAACGCCAGCTGAATCCCGTCCGGCCGAATGCTCGCCGCCGTGGCGGGCTCCGTACGGTGACCGGATGGCCACGAGCTACGACCGGCGAACCTTCCTCCACCGCGCCGGTCTGACCGGTGCCGCCGGCGTCGTCGGCGTGGTGGCGGGCACGGCGGTCGCGCGGCCGGCAGCAGCAGCCGACGACGCGCTGGCCCCGTTCTTCCACGGCGTCGCGTCGGGCGACCCGACGGCGTCGTCGGTGGTGCTGTGGACGCGCCTCACGCCGCCGGGGGCCACCGACGCCCCGATCCCGGTGACGTGGGAGATCGCCACCGACGCGGACTTCGTCGACGTGGTCGGCTCGGGCGTCGTCGACGCCGTGGCGGCCAACGACTTCACCGTCAAGGTGGTCGCCGCCGGTCTCGCACCCTTCGCCCACCACTGGTACCGGTTCGTCGGTCTCGGCGTGCCCAGCATCGTCGGGCGGACCAAGACGGCGCCGGCCGGCGGCCAGGACGTGGACCGACTCCGGTTCGGACTGGTGTCGTGCGCCAACTACGAAGGCGGCTACTTCAACGCCTACGCCCGGCTGGCCGAGCGGAACGATCTCGACGCGATCCTGTGCGCCGGCGACTACCTCTACGAGTACGGCGCCGGGGGGTACGGGCCGGGGGCCGAGATCGACCGGGTGGTCGAACCCGCACTCGAGATGACCGAACTCGACGACTATCGCCAGCGGTTCGCGCACTATCGCGGCGATCCCGACCTCCGCCGCCTCCACCAGCTCTACCCGTGGATCACCACATGGGACGACCACGAGACCACCAACGACTCGTGGTCGGGCGGTGCCGAGAACCACGACGGCGACGGCAGCTTCGACGGCAGCGACGACAACGTCGCGGCCGAGACCGGACTCGACTGGGAGATCCGAAAGAAGCGTGCCTGGAAGGCGTACCGCGAGTGGCTGCCGATCGATGTCGATGCCACGTCGATGGACGAGCCGATCGTGCTCTACCGGTCGCTCGCCTACGGCGACCTCGCCGACGTCATCGTGATGGACACGCGGATCGAGGGGCGCGACGAGCCGCTGTTCGAGGTGCTGTCACCCGAGGCCCCCGCGGAGGAGCTCTACGACGACGACCGCCGCATGATCTCCGCGGCGCAGCAGACGTTCGTCGAGCAGGCATTGTCGGAATCCGACTCGGCATGGCGCATCGTCCTCCAGCAGGTGATGCTGATGCAGTGGCGGATCCCCGGTCTTCCCGGGCTGCCGGCACTCTCGGCTCTGCTCGACGGTGTGCCGGATGCTCCCGGCATCGTCAACGACGGCGGCAACTCGGTGAACGGCGATGCGTGGGACGGCTATCCCGCGGCGCGCAGCCGGCTCTTCGCCCACCTCCGGTCCAACGACATCACCGACGTCGTGGTCCTGACCGGTGACATCCACACCACGTGGGCGGCCGAGCTCACCGAGCAGCCGTTCCTGACCGACGTGAGCGACCCGTTGTCCTACACGCCATTTCCCACCGGTCTGCCCGGCGAGGTCCGGCCGCTCGGCGTCGAGTTCGTCTGCCCGTCGATCACCAGCGACAACATCGACGAGATCCTGGTGGACCAGGGGCTCGACCAGCAGGCGGCAGCGCTCGCTTCGGAGGCGCTGGAGGCGGCGACGCTGGCCGGCAACCTCCACATCAAGTCGGTCGACCTCCAGAACCACGGGTACTCGATCGTCGACGTGAGCGCGACCGAGACGGTGTTCGACACGTTCTTCGTCCCGAGGCTGGTACCGAGCGACGACGAGACGTTCCACGAGAGTTGGGTGGTCCGCAAGAGCGGGCCGACCGAGACCGGGCATCGGTTGACGTCCCGCTCCGCCCCCGCGGCGTCGCGCACCGGTGTTCCGGATGCGCCGGATGCGATGCCGGCGTCCGCGACACCGGCCCGAGCGACCCCGGCCCACGGGACCCCGGCCCCGGAGACCACGGCGTCGCCCCCGGAACCCGACACCGGGATGCTCCCGGCGACCGGTGGCGGTGGCTCACTCCTCGTCGGAGGTGTCGCCGTCGCGCTGGGGACCGTGATCGCTCGCCGGGCCGCGCTCGGGGACTGACGCCCCGTCGACGTCGGCGAGTCGGTCAGCGATCACCGACGCCTCGACCCGGTGGGCGTCGAGGTCCTCCCACGGGTCGGAACCGAGCGATCCCAGACGCCGGAACAGGCTCCGCAGCGGCGTCGAACTCGGGGTCCAGCCCGGTCGGATCTCGTCCCAGTGGAGGGGTACGGCGACCGGTGCTCCGGGCAGCGGCCGCAGCGTGTAGGGCGCGACCGCGTGCTGGGCCGGCGCGTTGCGGAGCGTGTCGACGAAGAGACGGTCGCCTCGGTCGGCCTTCGCGAACTCGACCGTGAGCAGGTCGGGGTGTCGTCGGGCCAACAGCGCACCGAGGCGGTGTCCGAGTGCTCCCACCGCGTCGAACCCGGCCTCGCCCCGGAGGGGGATGTGGATGTGGAGTCCCCGTGAGCCCGTGGTCTTGACGAATGCGACGACGTCGAGCTCCTCGAGGAGCGCCCGCACCGCGGTCGCAGCCTCGACCACCTGCAGCGGGTCGTCGATCGAGGGGTCGAGGTCGATCAGCACCTCGGTGGGAACCTCCGGCCGCCGCACGCTCCCCCCGAGGACGTGGACCGAGATCGTGCCCTGGTTGACGACGTACTGGAGCGCGTCGGCGGAGTCGATCACCGGATGGCGCACCATCCCACCCCCGCGCTTGGGCAGCTCGACCGTGGGGATCCAGTCCGGGAAGTGCTTCGGCGTGTGCTTCTGGTACCAGCCGTCGCCGTCGATGCCGTCCGGGAACCGTTGGAGCACCGCAGGACGGTTGCGGATCAAGGGCACCATCCGATCGGCGATGCGGGCGGCGTAGTCGAACAGGTCGGCCTTGGTGATGGCGTCGCCGCCGTCGCTCGACGGGAAGAGGACCTTGTCCGGCCGGGACAGGTGCACCTCACGCATCGCGGGGAACCCCGCCGCCGTTGTGGGAAGACGACTCGGGTGCGGTCAATGGCGTTTCACACCCCCGTACTTCATGCGCGTGTCGCGCATCGACGCCGACGTGGCCTCGTCGTCGCGGATCGCGGCGTCGACGACCTCGCCGATGAAGAGGGTGTGGGTGCCGAGGTCGTGCGCGTGGCGGACCTCGCACTCGACGTGGGCAATCGCCTCCTCGAAGACCGGGGCACCGGTCACCCCGTCGCGCACGGCTCGTCCGTTGAGCGTCGTGCCTTCGTCGGTGGCCGGCTTGGAGAACTTGACGAAGACCCGGGTGTCGTCGGACGACCACAGGTTGACGGTGAACGATCCGCCGTCCGAGATCAACCGGTGGGTGACGGCGGTGTTGTCCACGCCGACGCCGATCAGGACCGGCTCCATGGACAGCTGCGTGATCCAGCTCGTGGTCATGGCGTTCCGCTCGTCGCCGGAGCGAGAACCGACGAGGGCGAGCGCGTTCGGGATCTTCCACGTGACCTTGTTGAGCAGTTCGTCGTCGAGCGCCATGCTCCGAGGGTACGGGCCGTCGCCGCCGTTCCGCGCCGGTCATGCTGGTGCGCGAGGCTCCCCGGATGCGGACGAACCAGACATCCGAGGTCGCGTCGATCGGGCCGGATGCCACCATCGCCCTGGCGGCACGGCTGTTGCAGCAATGCCATCAGTCCGCGGTCGTCGTGGTCGAGGACGGCCGTCTGGTCGGGATCCTCACCGAGCGGGACCTGCTGGCGGTCATCGTCGATGGTGACGACCCTGCGACCGTGTCGGTGCGCCGTCGGATGAGCGTCGACGTGGTGACGGTGGGGCCCGACGTCGACACCATGGCGGCACGCGAGCTCATGGGACGGCACAACGTCCGCCACCTGCCGGTGGTCGACGACGGGGTGGTCGTCGCCATGATCGAGCAGACCGAACCGCGTGTCGGCCTCAACTTCGGTGGCCCGCGGGCAGTCCCCGCCGCCCACGCCCCCCGAGCGACCATCGACGGGTTCCGCGGTCCGTACGCCGACGGACCCCCACCGGAGGACCTCGTGGTGGACGAGCCGGCACTGGACCGGTTCGGCGTCACCGAGATCCGGCGTGGCCTCACGATCGGCATCGTCCTCACCTGGAGTGTCGTCCGATCGCTCCTCCGGCGTCGCCTGGACCTCGTGTTCCGGCGCAAGGACGTGACCGGCTGGTGGGATGCGGCGTGCGCCGGCGCCGTCGACGCGTTCGAGGTGCTCGGTCCGGCGTTCGTGAAGCTCGGTCAGATCATGGCGTCGTCTCCTGGCGTCTTCCCCGAGCCGCTCGCCGACGCGTGCCAACGCACGCTCGACGAGGTGCCGCCCTTCGACAGCGCCACCGCTCGCCAGATCATCACCGACGACCTCGGCCACACACCCGAGGAGCTGTTCGCGTTCTTCGACGACAAGCCGCTGTCGGCCGCGTCCATCGGTCAGGTCCATGCGTGCACGCTCCCCGACGGACGCCAGGCAGTGGTGAAGCTCCAGCGTCCGGGGATCCGGGCCCTGATGACGGCCGACCTGCGGATCCTGTGGCGCATCGCCAAGCTGGCGGAGCGGTGGGACTGGCTGAAGTCGGCCGACCCGGTCGCGGTCATCGAGGACACGGCGAGCGTCAACTTCCAGGAGTTGGTGCCGGCGCTCGAGGCCACCCGACAGGCGGCCTTCCGCGAGCGGATCGGCTTCTTCGGCGACAACCACAACATCACCGCTCCGGAGGTGTACTGGGACTACTGCGGTCCGCGGGTGATCTGCATGGAGCGCATGACGGGCACGCCCCTCGACGAGTTCGAGGAGATGGCGCGACGCGGCATCGACGGCGAGTTGATGCTGCGCTGGGGCGCGAAGGTCTGGATCGAGTCGGTGTGCGTACACGGACCGTTCCACGGCGACATGCACGCCGGGAACATCTGGTTCCTGCCCGACGGCCGTGCCAGCTTCCTCGACTTCGGGATCATGGGCGAACTCGCCCCCGAGTTCCGCGAGGTGATCAAGGACATCCTCTACACCTGCATGATCGACGGCGACTTCACCCGCGTGGCCCGTGCCTACCGCTCGGTCGGGGTGTTCCCGGCCGACATCGGCACCGACGAAGAGTTGGGGATGCGTCTGCAGATGATCCTCGGGCCGATGCTCGAGGCCGGCATCGGCGGGATGAACCTGGGCGAGATGCTGAAGATGAGCATCGACCTCATGGACAGCTACGGCGCCAAGGGCCCCAAGGAGATGGTCCTGGTGGCCAAGCAACTGGCCTACATGGAGCGCTACGCCAAGGGCATGGCCCCCGACTACCAGATCATCCAGGACCTCTACCTGATCAAGAACATCTTCCCCGACGAGGTGGCCGCCAAGGTGGCCGAACTGGGGATCACGCTGCCGGCGTGACCGGCCCCGACCGGGAGGCGCCGCTCACTCGGGCTTGTTGCCCCAGCGGTCGAGGTGGACGATCCGCTCGACCGGCGGACGCTCGGCGGCCTTGAAGTCGGTGCCCTGGGTGTAGGCGACGGGGAGCAGGGCGATCTGCATGACCCCGTCGGGGATCCCGAGGATCTCGGCTGCCTCGGCTTCCTTGCCGAGGTGCAACGTGGTCAGGCACGACCCGAGACCGCGGCTGCGCAGCGCCAGCTGGAAACTCCAGATGGCCGGGTAGATCGACCCCATCATCCCCGACCAGTCGCCGACGCTGTTGTCCGACGTGAGGCGACCCTTGGCGCACGGGATCACGTGGACCGGGACCTCCTCGAGGTGCTGGGCGAGGTAGTTGGCCGAGGACATCACCCGCTGCACCTGACCCTCGGTGGCCGTCGCCTCGGCTGCTGCGAGGTAGTCGCCGCCCGCCGCGCGGTACAGGTCGGCCAGGGCCAGCCGGGTGTCGGCGTCGCGGATGATCATCCACCGCCAGTTCTGCATGTTCGAGCCGGTGGGGGCCTGCTGGGACAGTCGGATGCAGTCGAGCAGGACGTCGTCGGGGACATCCGTGGTCAGGTCGAGGCGCTTGCGCACCGCCCGGGTGGTGCTGAGGAGGCGGTCAACGGTGTCGAGATCGAACGGCGCGGTCATGACCCAGGGCTAGCACAGCGATGTCGCCGGATCGGGACCGAGCCCGGAAAGAAGTTCGAGCCGCCCGAAGGCGGCCCGAACTGCTGGCTCTCCGTGTGGTCGTCCCTGGCGGTAGGCAACCAACGGGCCTGCACTGAGGTCATCGCACCGGGCCCGGAAGGGATACGGGTCGACGGAAGGAAAATCCGCGATCAGTCGTCGTCGTCCTGATCGTCGTTCTCGTTCTGACCGGTCGCGTGGTCCTTGTCCGTTTTGCGTCCAGCAGTGGTGGTCGTCGGCGCCTCGTCCGGGTCTCCGTTCGTTCCTGGCGGCGCAGCCTTGCCGGGGTCGGTGGGCGTGCCGGGGTCGGTGGGCGTGCCGGGGTCGGTGGGCGTGCCGGGGTCGGTGGGCGTGCCGGGGCCGGTCGGCTTGGGGTCGGTGGGCGTGGCGGGTCGCCGCGGCGTCGCGGGAGTTGCAGGACCGTCGCCCGGGGCGGCCGGTTCGGCCGGAGTGGCCCGGGGAGTGTCGTCGGTGCCGGGTGTGGCTGGCGTGGCCGGCTCGCCGGGCGCACCCGGTGTGGCTGGTGTGGTGCCGCTCTTGCCGGCGGTCCCCGGTGACCCGTCGGTTTCCACCCTGTCGCCGGTCCGGGCTTCGCCGTCGGGAACGTCGATGCCCACGACGTCGGCGACCGAGCTCACGACCCGCTGTGCCGGAGCGGGCAG
>JBFIHN010000031.1:0-14494 GCA_041601775.1 Acidimicrobiales bacterium | reverse complement strand
TACCGGTCGCACGGCGACGGCGGACGACGCGCAGGCCATGTGCGCCCACGTCCGGTCGGTCGTGGCCGAGGTCGCCGGGGCCGACGCGGCGGCGTCGGTGCGCATCCAGTACGGCGGCTCGGTCAAGCCGGGCAACGCCCCCGAGCTCATGGCCCAGCCCGACATCGACGGTGCCCTCGTGGGCGGCGCGAGCCTCGAGGCCGAGTCCTTCGCACGCATCGCGAACTTCCGCCTGGCCGACCCGGCGTCCTGACATCGGTTTCCCGGAGAACGGTTTCATCGGCCGTTTCGTCCAGTTCGGGGGGTCAGGTGGCGACATCTTGGCGTGACAACCGTGTTACGGCATGGCGAATTGACCAGCGAGCCCTTGGCGTGACTGGTCGGGATTGCTACCGTCACGCACCGTTCACGGAAATGTCCACCAGAATCCCGTAGCGTGAACGCCGGCCGGCTGGGGGCATCCGCCCACCTCCGGTTCCCTGTTCCCAATTCAGGAGGAAAGCCCTGTGTCAACCAACTCCCGATGGCTGCGCGTACTCGCGTTGCTGCTGGGTCTGACGATGTTCGCCGCTGCATGCGGTGACGACGATGACTCCAGTTCCCCCAGCGACGACCCCGGATCCGAAGAGGACGGCGGCGAGACCGCCGGCGGCGGCGAGTTGGTCAACTTCGGCACGTTCGTCGGTGGCCCGCCCGAGCACATCGACCCGGCGCTCAGCGTCACGCTGAACGCCTACCAGGTCATCACGTCGCTCTACGACGGCCTCATGGACCTCGACTTCAGCAGCGGCTCGCCCGAGGTCAAGCCGCACCTGGCCGAGTCCGTCGAGCCCAACGACGACGGCTCCGAGTGGACCTTCACCATCAAGGAAGGGCAGGCGTTCGCCGATGGCGAAGCGATCGTGCCCTCGACCTTCAAGCGTTCCTGGGAGCGCGCCGCGGCGCTCGCCGGCGACTACAGCTACCTGATCGGCGCATTCCTCGAGGGTGGCCAGGCCGCACTCGACGGTGAGACGACCGACATCAGCGGTGTCGTGGCCGACGACGATGCGATGACCCTCACGGTCACGCTGACCGAGCCGTACGCCAACTTCGACGCCGTCACGACGTTCCAGCTGTTCTTCCCGCTTCCCGAGGAAGCCGGGAGCGGCGAGGAGCCGAACGCGGAGTACGAGAACGGCGTCATGATCGGCAACGGCCCCTACGCCATGGAGGCCGCTCGTACCGACCAGGAGATCATCCTCGTCAAGTCCGACAGCTGGCTCGGCGACGTCAACGGCGAGACCTGGGACGACCGTCTCGACCGGATCATCTTCGGTGTCCAGGACGACCCCGACACCTCGTACAACGCCCTCGAGGCCGGCGAGGCCCAGGTGGCGAACATCCCGTCGGGCCGCTTCGCGGACGCCGAGGCGAACTACGGCACCACCACCGACGTGGGTCAGCTCGGCTCGTACCACTTCGTCTTCAACAACACCGACGGTGCGCTGCTCGGCGGCGACGAGAACATCAAGCTGCGTCAGGCCATCTCGGCCTCGTTCGACCGTGACGAGATCAACACCGCGGTCTACAACGACACGCGCATCGTCTCGACCGGCGTGGTCATGGAGGGCATCCCCGGCTTCGAGGAAGGCCTCTGCGACGTGTGCACCTACGACCCCGAGCGGGCCGAGGAGCTCTTCGCCGAGTGGCAGGCCGACGGCGGTTCGCTCGACGGACCGATCCCGATCCAGTTCAACTCGGGCTCCGGCCACGAGGACGTCGTCCAGATCATGGTCGACAACCTCAAGGCTGTCGGCATCGACGCCGAAGCGGTCCCGCAGGACGCGGAGACCTACTTCTCCGGCCTCGCCGAGAACCTGTGCGAGGCCATGTGCCGCGCCGGTTGGTTCGCCGACTACCCGACGTACGACAACTTCATGTACGACCTGTTCCACAGCGACACGCTGAACGGCAACAACTTCGGCTACTCGAACGAGGAGTTCGACTCGCTCATCAGCGAGGCCAAGACCACCGTCGACACCGACGCCGCTGGTGAACTGTTCCGCCAGGCCGAGGACATCCTGCTCAACCAGGATCCCGGCGTGGTCCCGCTGAACTGGTACGCCGGCACCTACGTCTACGACGACGACGTCGTGGACAACTTCATCCAGACCAACCAGGGTCTGATCCTCTGGGAGCAGGTCGCCCTCAAGGGGTGATCAGCTGACCCACTCCGGGTGATCGCCCGGGGCGCTTCGGCGCCCCGGGCCACCCGAATCCCTGGCGGCGGTGGGCCCATGCCCGCCGCCGCTGCGTTTCCGTCGACCGCGTGTCGGCATCCCGTCCCCGAGTCCGTGTGAGCGACCACCCATGGCGAGCTACATCATCCGCCGGCTTCTGCTGCTCATCCCGACGGTGTTCTTCGCCATCTCGTTCCTCTTCCTGCTGTTCTTCGTGCTGCCCGGTGATCCGGCCACGCTGATCGCCGGAGGTGGTGACCGGGCGGTGAACCCGATCCGCCTCGAACAGGTCAACGAGGAGTACGGGCTCAACGACCCGCTCCCAGAGCAGTTCGTCAACTACTGGCAGCGCACGCTGCAGTGGGACCTGGGCGACTCGTACTCGACCGGGCGCAGCGTCAACGAGATCCTCGGCGAGAAGGCGGTCAACAGCATCCGTCTCGGGTTCTGGGCGATCCTCATCGAGATCGTCGTCGGCATCAGCGTCGGTCTGGTCTCGGCCATCCGTCGATACAGCCTCATCGACAAGCTCACGACCGTGGGAACCGCGGCGGTGAGCGCGATCCCGGTCTTCGTACTCGGATTCCTCTTCCAGTACGTGTTCGCCGTGTACCCCAACAAGCACGACTGGCCGGAGTGGGCGCGATTGCGCACCTCGCTGATCGGGCCACCGGGTTCCGGCGACGGCGACTGGTTCCTCTTCTTCCTCCCCGCCGGGGAGCAGTGGCGCTACCTGCTCCTCCCCGCCGTCACGCTGGCCTGCGTCTCGACCGCCCTCGCGGCTCGCATGACCCGTGGCTCGATGCTCGAGGTCCTGCGCGCCGACTACATGCGCACGGCCAAGGCGAAGGGTCTCCGTGAGCGCGACATCATCGCTCGCCACGGTCTCCGGAATGCGATGCTGCCCGTCGTCACGCTGATCGGCCTCGACCTCGGCACCGTCGTGGGTGCTGCAGTGCTGACCGAGACCGTGTTCTCGTGGCCGGGTCTCGGCTCCACGATCGCCGACTCGGTCATCTCCCGCGACCTGCCCGTCCTGTTGGGGCTGACGTTGGTCGTGGTCCTGGCCTATTCGCTGATCAACCTGATCGTCGATGTCTCGTATGCGTGGTTCGACCCGCGCATCCGACTCGGCGCGGATGCCGAATCATGACCCACATCCCCTCCGGAGCAGATCCGACCGACCCGAACGCTGCCGGCCGCGAGGCCGGTGGAGGGCATGGAGGCCTCGGCGACGTGCCCGAACTGCAGGCGGCCCGGCCGCTGCGTGTCGACGTCTGGCGTCGGTTCAAGGAGAACAAGCTCGCCCTGGTCGGCCTCGGGTTCATCATCCTCATCCTCCTCGTGGCGATCTTCGCCGACTTCATCGCCCCGTACGGCTTCGCGGAGCGGGCGGGCAGCGACGCCGGCGCGTTCCGTCAAGGACCGAGCTCGGACTTCTGGTTCGGGACCGACGCGATCGGGCGTGACGTGTTCTCGCGACTGGTCTACGGCGCTCGCGTGTCGCTGCGCATCGGCATCTCGGCCACGACGATCGCGCTCGTCATCGGCTTGATCTTCGGGTCGATCGCCGGTTTCTTCGGCGGGTTCGTCGAGACGCTGATCATGCGGGTCACCGACGTCTTCCTGGCGATTCCCTACATCGTCCTCGCCGTCGCCGTCGCTGCGGTGTTCGGCCGGAGCGAGAACGCCATCATCCTCGTCCTCGGCTTCACGGGCTGGCTCGGCGTGGCCCGCATCGTCCGATCGAGCTTCCTGCAGCTCAAACAGCTCGAGTACGTGGAGGCGGCAACCGCGTTGGGTTTCAGCCGCCCACGGATCATGTTCCGTCACATCCTCCCGAATGCACTACAGCCGATCATCGTGTACGGCACGATCGCGATCGGCTCGACGATCCTCGCCGAGGCCGCGCTGTCGTTCCTCGGAGTCGGCCCGCAGGCACCGACCCCGGCGTGGGGCCTGATGGTCGCCGATGGCAAGGGCGACCTCGCCAGCGCGTCGCACCTGGTGTTCTTCCCCGGCGCCGCCATCGGCCTCACCGTGCTGTCCTTCGTGTTGGTCGGCGACGGCCTGCGCGACGCCCTCGACCCCCGACTCAAGTGATCGGTCTGTCTCGATGAGTACCGCCCCCATCAGCGACCCGACGCCCACCCGCGACGGCGACCAGACGCTGCTGTCTGTCCGTGACCTGCACGCGCACTTCGAGACCGGCGACGGCATCGTCCGCGCCGTCGACGGTGTGTCGTTCGACATCAACCGGGGCGACGTGTTCTCGGTGGTCGGCGAGTCCGGGTCCGGCAAGTCGGTCACCGCCATGTCGATCCTCGGCCTGATCCCGACCCTCAAGGTCGACTCGGGCGAGATCCTCTGGAAGGGCGAGAACCTGCTCGAGTTCTCCGACCTCGAGATGGGGGCGATCCGCGGTGGCGAGATCGCCATGATCTTCCAGGACCCCCTGACGGCCCTGAACCCGGTCCACACCGTCGGGCGCCAGGTCGGCGAGATGGCGCGCATCCACGAGGGCCTGTCGAAGAAGGACGCGATGAAGCGGGCCATCGAGATGCTCGACCTCGTCGGCATCCCCGAGCCCAAGAAGCGTGCGGATGCGTACCCGCACGAGTTCTCCGGCGGCATGCGCCAGCGAGCCATGATCGCCATGGCGATCACCTGCAACCCGGATCTCCTGATCGCCGACGAGCCGACGACGGCGCTCGACGTGACCGTGCAGGCGCAGGTGCTCGAGGCGCTCATCGCCATCAAGGACGAGATCGACTCGGCGATCATGCTCATCACCCACGACCTCGGTGTCGTGGCGGGACTCTCCGACAGCGTGATGGTGATGTACGCCGGGCGTCAGGCCGAGGTCGGGACGGTCGACGAGATCTTCTACCAGACCAGCCACCCCTACACGCTCGGTCTCATGGGGTCGATCCCACGGCTCGAGAGCGACGACGACGAACCGTTGATCCCGATCCCCGGTTCCCCGCCGTCGCTGATCAACCGGCCGACGGGTTGTGCGTTCCATCCGCGGTGTGCCTTCGCCGAGGTGCCCGGTCGATGCAACACGGAGACCCCCGAGCTGCGGAGCGTGTCCACGACCCATCACACCTCGGCGTGTCACTTCGCCGAGACGGTCGTCGACGTCAGCCTCGACGACCTGCGTGAGCGGGTCGAAGCGGCCCACATCCCCGACGAACCCGACTTCCTGGAGGTCGAATCGTGAGCGATCCCCTCCTCGTCGCCACCGACCTGGTGAAGCGGTTCCCGATCCGCGGTGGCATCCTCGGCCGTGCCGTCGACTCCTTCGCGGCCGTCGACGGTGTGTCGCTGTCGGTCGATCGTGGCAAGACGTTGGGCCTCGTGGGCGAGTCCGGTTGCGGCAAGTCGACGACCGGTCGCATGCTCCTCAACCTCCTGCGTCCGACGTCGGGCTCCGTCGTCTTCGACGGCCGGGAGATCAACACGCTGAGCCGCAAGGAACTCATCAAGGTCCGCCAGCGGATCCAGATCGTGTTCCAGGATCCGTTCGCGTCCCTCAACCCTCGGCTGACCGTCGGTGCCTGCATCGCCGAGCCGATGCGGGTCCACACCGACATGTCGAAGGACGACATCCTCCAGCGGATCCAGAGCCTGCTCTCCCAGGTCGGCCTGTCGCCGGAGCACGCCAACCGGTACCCGCACGAGTTCTCCGGTGGACAACGCCAGCGCGTCGGCATCGCCCGGGCCTTGGCGCTCGAGCCCGAGGTGCTGGTGCTCGACGAGCCCGTCTCGGCCCTCGACGTGTCGATCCAGGCCGGGGTGGTCAACCTGCTGGAGGAGATCCAGGACCGCATGGGCCTGGCGTACGTCTTCATCGCCCACGACCTCTCGGTCGTCAAGCACATCTCCGACGACGTCGCGGTGATGTACCTGGGCAAGATCGTCGAACACGGCGACCGCGACACGATCTACAACGCGCCCACCCATCCCTACACCCAGGCGTTGCTCTCGGCGGTCCCGCTCGCCGATCCGCGACGCGAACGCAGTCGCAACCGCATCGTGGTCCAGGGAGACGTGCCCAGCCCGATCGACCCGCCGTCGGGTTGCCGGTTCCGGACGCGTTGTTGGAAGGCGACCGAGAAGTGCGCGCAGGAGGAGCCGGCGCTCGTCGACCGCGGCTTCGGTCACCCGTCCGCCTGCCACTATGCCGAGGTCCAGGCCGTCATCTGACGATGCGCACACCCATGCCGACCCGGTGGCGGCGAATGCTCTCGATGGCGCTCGTCGTCGCGCTGGTGGCTGCGGGCTGCTCCGACGACGGCCCCGACGCGGTGGCGGCGACGTCGACGACGATCCCGCGCCCCAACACCGTCATGCGGATCGGGGTCGAGGACTGGCCAGCGTGCGTCAACCCGCTGACCTGCGCGGACGACGCGCTGCACGACCTGGTGCTCCAGCACGTGCTGCCGGTCGCGTTCGAACTCGACGCCGCCGACGACTACCAGCCGTCGGCGATGCTGGCGTCGGCGCCGACGGTCGTCGACGGCGACGGCGGTGTCGAGATCCGCTACGAGATCGCGCCCGAGGCCCGCTGGGCCGACGGTCGGCCGATCACCAGCAGCGACTTCCTGGGGACGTGGCGGGCGATCATGGCCACGCCCGGGGCCGATCGGCTCCGCTACGACCGCATCGTGGATGTCGACGACCGCGACCCGGCGGTCGCCGTGGTCACCCTCGACGCGCCGATGGTCGACTGGCAGGAGCTCTTCGGGGGATCGACGGGCTACGTGCTCCAGGCGGACGCGTTCGGCGCCAGCACCGACCTGAGCGAGCAGTTCCTCGACGAACTCCCGTTCGCGGCGGGGCCGTACCTCCTGTCGAGCTGGAGCGAGGCGGGTGCCGTGTTGTCGGCGACCGAGCCGTGGGAGGGCACGAACGCGGCCGGCATCGACCAAGTCCGCATCGACCGGGTCGAGATCGACGGTCTCGACGACGCCGTGACCTTCGACATGCTCGTCCCCGCCGCCGGTTCCCCGGTGGAGGCACCCGCCGGCTTCGAGGTGCGCACGACCGACTCGACGACGGTGTTGGGCATCTGGTTCGACCAGCGCGAACCCGCGCTCGTGCCGGTCGAACACCGACGGGCCATCGAGCTGCTCCTCGACCGCGATGCACTCGCCGAGGCCGCTCGCCTGGGCGAGATCGTCGACTGCGCCGGATGGGTGCCCGACGTCGGCCCCTGGTGCGAGGCGGCATCGGTCGACCCGACGGCACCCGACCCCGCCGTGGCGACGGCACAGCTGTCGGCGCTCGGCTGGACCATGGGCATCTTCGGGGTGTTGTTCCGCGACGACGTCGTGTTGTCCGTGCCCGTCTCGACCGATCCGACGTTCCCCGGCGCCGCCGACGTCGCCGCGCTGGTCGAGGCGGCGCTGTCCGAGGTGGGGATCGAGACCGTGGTGGTCGAGGAGACCACCGCCGAATGGCGCGGACCACGAGCCCCGGAGGCATCGACCGGACTCGGCGTGTTCGCGTTCGACCTGGGGACCTCCCCCCGCGTCGATGACCTCTACGGATGCCTCGACGGGTTCGACTCGAGCGTGCTGGCGTCCTGCCCGACTGACATCGTCGAAGCGGCGCGTGGGCTCGCCACCCAGTCCGGCGACGATGCGCTCGCGACCGTCGAATCGCTGGGAACGGCAGCCGGACTCGACGTCTGGTGGCTCCCCCTCGGCGTCGTTCCCGAGCGGTCCTTCGTCCGACGGGGTCGGGTGACCGTCGCCGCTGCCAGCAATGCTGCGGGCGGGCCGCTGGCGGGCCTCGAGCGCTTCGAAGCCGACGCCTGATCCCCGAGGTCCGGTCCGGCATGGGCTGGGATCACCGTCGGGCCGCTGGTAGCGTTGCCGTGTTCTGTCTCCGAGCACTGTCGGACCGATGCTGAAGATCGTCGTCACCACCATCCACGTCTCCGAAGCGCTCGCGCTGATCGGTCTCGTGCTGCTCCACTCCGGCAAGGGAGGCGGCCTGTCGGACATGTTCGGCGGCGGCGTCGGCGCCGCAGCCGGCGGCTCGACCGTCATGGAGAAGAACCTCGACCGCATCACGATCGTGGTGGCCGTGGCCTTCGTGTTCACCACCATCGGACTGGCACTGATCCTCGACTCCGCGTGATCCGGCGGCGGTCCCCACGGGGTCCGCTCGTCGTGTGTGTGCTGGGGCTCACACTCGCACTCGCGTGCTCGAACACCGTCGGCTCGGTCGACCGGGCCGACGCAGGCTCGACGCCGTCGTCTGCATCGCCGTCGACCAACTCGTCGTCCGCGACCGACCCGGACTCGACGGCGGCGGCGCCCGGCCGAGACGGCGTCTCTGACGACCCGGTCACCTTGCGGCTGGGTCTGCACGGGATCGAGTCGTTCGATCCCGTGGCCACGTCGCCGGCCGCCGTGTCGCAACTGGTCCTCGCCGACCTCCTCTACGACACGTTGACGGTGATCGACGACGCCGGCGTCACCCGCCCCGGCCTGACGTCCTTCGTCGCCAACGCCGACCTCGACGTCTGGCGCTTCGAGGTCGACCCGGACGCGTCGTTCGCCGACGGCAGCGCGGTCACGGCCCAGGACATCGTGTTCTCGCTCGATCGCGTCCGGGCCGGTGGCGGTGCGTCGTTGGCCGCGATCCGACTGGATCGGATCGCATCGGTGGCCGCCGTGAGCCCGTCGACCGTCGAGATCGCGCTGACGGAACCCTCGGCGGTGCTGCCCGAACTCCTGGCGTCGCCGGTGTACGGGATCGCCGCGAAGGCCACCATCGAGCGTGCTGCCAACGGTGGTGGCCTGGCGCCCAACGCGTCCGGGTCCTACGCCGCCGAGTTCGACGGCGTGGACCGGCTGACCCTGGTGCGGCGGTCCGGGCGTGGCCCGGCGACCATCGTCGTCGAGTTGTTCCCCGACGAAGGTGCCGCGTTCGGCGCGTTCCTCGACGGCGACGTCGACTGGACCACCGTGCCGCCCGATCGGCTGGGCGAGGCCGCGGACGTCGCGGGCCCGAGCGGTCTGGTGCCGTTCCAGGGAGGACTGATGCTTGCGGTCGACGCCGAGGTGACGCCGCTCGGCGACCCCGGACTGCGACGCGCCATCGCCCTGGCGATCGATCGACAGGCCATCGCCGACTCGGTCTTCGGTCCCACGGCCCAGCCGGCGCGTGGCGTGATCCCCGCCGGCGTGCCCGGCGGTGGGGGAGACGACTGTCGGGGTGTGTGCGGCCCCGTGCGCGACGAGGCGTCGGCGCTGGTCGATGCCGCGTTCCCCGACGGTCAGCCACAGCCGTTGCGGCTCCTCGTGGACGACAGCGTTCCCCTGCAGGCCGTGGGCGACGAGGTGGTCGAGCACCTCGACCGCGTCGGGCTCGCCGTCGAGGTCGTCTCGCTGCCGGTCGAGACCTACGAGGGCCTCATCGCCGCCGGACAACAGCAGCTCTTCGTGTTCGGCTGGCTCGGTGTCGCCCGATCGCCGGCCTCGCACCTCCCGACGTTGTTCGACTCCACGTCGCCGGACAACGTCACCGGTTTCGCCGACCCCGGCATCGATGCGTTCCTGCGGTCGGCGTCCGCCGAACCCCTCGCCACCGTGCGTGCTGCCGCCTGGCGTGACATCGAAGCAGCCATCCTCGATCGCGTCCCCGTGGTGCCCCTGGTCCAGTTCCGTACCACCGGTGTGCTCGATCGGCGGATGTCCGGTTTCGTCGTCCGGGCCGACGGGAGCGTCGACCTCTCCGATGTCAGGGTCGTCGACTGACCTCTGGTGCCGATGCGGTTCTCGGATGCGGGCGAGGGGCGACCACTTGCTATGGTGGCCCGTCCGCCCGGAGGAATCCGGGAGGCCACGTCGGAGTGGCGGAATTGGCAGACGCGCTAGCTTGAGGGGCTAGTGCCCGAAAGGGCGTGGAGGTTCAAGTCCTCTCTCCGACACCATCTCGAGAACCCCGGGCTCCGGCCCGGGGTTCTTTGCGTCTGGACTACTGCGTGGCCGCCGGCGTCGGGGTCCCCTCGGACGAGTCCGAGCGTGGGACGTCCCCCGTGGTGATGCGGTGCATGGCGGCGACGTGACCATCGAACGCCCGCACGCCAGCGGTCGTGAGCGAGAGCTGGGTGAGGCGGCGCGCATCGGTGCGCATCCGCGAGGCCTGCTTCTCGATGGTCACGAACCCCGCATCCCGCAGCACTTTGAGATGCTTCGAGAGGGTCGGGTCGCTGACGTCCAGGGTGTCCCGGAGCACGCCGAAGTCGAGGTGCTGCACCGAGCGGAGGAGACCGCAGATCCGTAGACGCATCGGTGCGTGGATCAACTCGTTGAAGGTTCCTTCAGATGCCATGGTCGAGGTGGTCGTGAGCGGCATGGACGAAGCGTCGGACGAGTCGCTCGACGATCAGCGCGGTGATGGCGGCGGACGCGGTGATCCACCAGGACAGCCCACCGGCGGTCAGTCCGAAGGACACGCTCACCATCACGAGCGAGACCGCGCAGACGGCGGCGAAGTAGGTCGCCGCGCTCGGACCGAGCCGGGAGAGCCGGGCTCCGGTGGTGCGACGGTAGGCCGAGAGGAGCGAGAGACTTGCGGTCAGGACGGCGAGGAGCACGATGGTGCGCCACACGCCGTCGGGTATCGCCGGGCTCGCGACGAACACCGCGGCGAGGGTGCCGAACCCCCGATGCAGCCAACGCGGGTTCCCGAGCCGAGCAGCGAGTGCTCGTCGATCAGCGCGCAACGTGGCGAGTCGGCGCTGGTGTTCGTCGGTGTCGAGCCGTTCGGTATCACTTGCCATGGTGGCAACCCTATTGCGTGATGTGCCCTGACGGAACACGACCCGTCGCGGATTCCTGTGACGTCACGGACACCTGTGGCATTCCTGGCGTCACAGGAAGACGGAGAGCGGGTTGGAGGGGCCTTTGGTCCCTGGCACGGCAGCCCCCGGGGACCGACGATGTGGGCAGCGCCGTCACCCGCTCCGGGTGCCGAGTCCGATCGCCGCCGAAGGCGCCCGACGAAGGAGACAATCGATGAAGACCTGGGAGTACAAGATCATCGACTCGCGAACCATCGAGGGCGGGAGCTGGGTCAGGGGCAAGGCGCCCGAGGCTGTCGAAGCGCACCTCGATCGCCTCGGAGCGGAGGGTTGGGAGGTCGTCCATCTCGACTGGAACGAACTCGAGCGCCGGATGTCCTTCATGGGCGTCGCCAAGAGAGAACGCCCGTGATGAGCGCCCACCGGGAACCACTCGAACCCGAGGTCGTCGACCTCGAGACGCAACCCGCCGTCGTCTTCCGTGGAGACGTCCCGCTGAGCGAGATGGCGCACTTCTTCGAGACCGCCTTCACGACGACCGCGGCGGCCATCGAGGAGGCGGGAGGACAGATCGTCGGTCCGCCCTTGGGGTACTACCCGGCCACGCCGGCGGCCGGCCGTGCCGTGGTCGAGGCCGGCTTCCCGGTCGCCGAAGCGATGCACCCCACCGGGGAGGTGCACGACCTCGAGTTGCCTGCGGGACCTGCGGTGGTCGCATGGCACCTCGGGCCATACGACACGTTGGGGGCGACCTACGAGGCCGTGCAGGCATGGATGGATGCCTCGGGTCTGCAGCCCGCGGAGGGCATGTGGGAGTGCTACGTGACCGACCCCGGCGCCGAACCGGACCCCGAGGCGTGGCGGACGAAGATCGTCTGGCCCGTCAGCCGGCGCTGACCACCGGGAGGGACCCGCGACCGCAGACCGGCGCGGGTCCCTGATCCCGTCGGCGGGTTCCTCCTACGATCGGCGCGATGAGGTGCCCGTGATGACCGGCTCCGTCCCACGAGCCAGTGCCGAGTACGAGGGGCTGGCGCCGCTGTTCCCCGACGACTTCTCCGATCCCGGCGACGACCTCGACGCCGTACGGGCGAAGTTCGCGGCGGTCCACGGACACGACCCCGGCCCGGGCGTGGTCGTGGAGTCGGCGCCGTCCGGGAAGGGCGTCTGGGTGCGGCCCGAGGCCCACGAGCCCCGCGGGACCGTCTTCTTCGTGCACGGCGGTGGCTTCGTGACATCCGACGCCGCGTCGTACGGCTTCTACGGCGCCGCAGTCGTGCGCGCAACGGGGTGGCAGACCTTCATCGCCGAGTACCCCCTCGCACCGGAGTCGGTCTTCCCAGCCCAACTCGAAGCCCTGGCCGAGGCCTTCGCTGCAGACGTCGCCGCGGTCGATGGTCCCGTGGTGTTGATGGGTGATTCGTGCGGTGGGGGAATGGCCGTCGCGCTGGCCATCCGCGAGCGACCGGTCCGGACCCGGGCGAGCGGCATCGTCTCGCTCTGCGGCTGGTTCGATCTCCTGGCCACGGGTGCGTCGGCCATCCACCCCCTGGGTCGCGATCCGTTCCTCCACCCGGACTGGCTCCGACGACGGGGACGCGACTACGTGGGATCCGACGGCGACCCGGCTCATCCGGAAGCATCAGTGGTGCACGCGGACCTGGTCGACCTCCCCCCGATGCTGCTGCATGCCGGACAGGTGGATCGTTGCCGGAGCGACGCCGAGGCGGTCGCAATGCGTGCCGCCGTCGCCGAGGTCGCGGTCGACCTGCGGATCTGGCCGGCGATGCCGCACGGGTTCCACGGGATGGCCGGCGTCATACCCGAAGCCGACGCGGCACTTCGTGAGGTGCGGGACTGGCTCGACCGAGTCGTCGCCGGGTCGCGGCAGCTCAGGAGTCCGGGGTGAACCGGACCACGGCGGCGTGCTCGGACAGCACAGCCCGCTGCTCGTCGTCCAGGCCGGTCTTCCGGTCGTACTTCACCCCGCCGAACTGGCTGCCCATCCACGGCGACCGGCGCAGGGTCCCCTCGACGTGGTCGAAGAACGCGGGGTCCTCGGGTGGCACGAGCACGCCGGTCACCGGCACCCGCTGGCGGCGGACGATGACCTCGGCCGGCCACGGCTCGCGGAAGTTCTTCCACCAGTGCTTGTCCCGTGGCTTGGAGAGCAACACGACGAACGCGTCGCCATCGCGTTGGTAACCCACGGGCGTGGCGAACCGGCGGCCGCTGGCACGGCCGGTGTACTCGAGCACGAGGAGCCCTCGGGCGGCCAGGCCGCCCACCGGGGAGCGCAGCAACGCGACCACCAGACGGTTGGCGGGCGTGAGGAGATCGTCCAGTAACACCATGGGATTCGGGTCAGACCTTTCGGGAGCGCCGTGCCACGGCCACACCGACGACGGGACCGGCGACGAGCGCCGTAACGGTGATGATCCCCGTGAGGACGTTGTGCCGGAACACCTCGGGGATGCTGGACTCGTACCCGTCGTCCGGGCCGGCCCAGATGACGACGTTGACGGCCACGATGCCGCCGATGAACCCGCCGACGAGGCCGCCGCCGACGATGTCGAGGACCCACTGCCGGGCATGGTCAGACATGGTGGGACCCCCCGTTCGCCGGCGTTGCGGGCCGATGGTAGCGGCCGCCGATCGGTCGTCCGTGGGCCCGTCGTCCGCTGGCCGGCCCGCTCGGCGGAGACGGGCTCGCCGGCGACGTACGATGCGCCGGCGTGGACGTGAAGTGGAGTGCCGCGAAACCAGGTCAGTACATCGAGATCGAATGGCGTGGCGGCGAGCTGTATCTCGAGGACGGCCCGGACGACTGGCCCCGCCGGGGCCATGAGGGCAACGGCGGCACCTTCACCATCGGGGAGATCCGTCGGCGGGGACGGGAGCTCTTCGAGGACTACCCGGGGCTCTACGACAAGCTCATGGCCGACCTCGCGCTGCACCTGCGGGCCATCGACGCACCGAAGGCGGTGCTGAGCACGATCGGACCGGAGCTCCGACCGCACGCGGTGCCGTGTTGCTTCGTGATCGAGGGGAAGAAGCTCTACACGCCGATCGACCGGATCAAACCGAAGCGCACGACCGCGCTGGCGCGGGTCGCGAACATCGCCGCCCATCCAGCGGTCTCGGTCCTGATCGACGAGTACCACGACGACTGGGACCGGTTGTGGTGGGCGCGCATCGACGGATCCGCGCAACTGCTCGAAGAACCCGGATGGGAGCCCGACCGTGCGACGGAACTCCTCCGAGCCAAGTACCCGCAGTACGCGGAGGCAGATCTCCAGATCATCAGGGTCGCCATCGAGCGATGGGTGTGCTGGCCCGACGACGTCTAGATCGTGCCCGACGCGAGACGGAGACCCCGAGGCCGGCGGTGCCTCGGGGTCTCGGTCATCTCGCTGTGGTGGGCGACGGCGTCGACGACATGACCCCG
>JBFIHN010000030.1:0-14564 GCA_041601775.1 Acidimicrobiales bacterium | reverse complement strand
GGCCGGTGGTTCGTCGCCGACGAGCGGGATGCGACAATCTCTCCACCGTGCCCCTCGCCCTCCTGGCTGTCGTCGTCGGTCTCGTCCTCCTGACGAAGGCGGCGGACCTCTTCGTCGCCGGTGCTGCCCGGCTGTCGTCCGCACTGCGTGTCCCCCCGGTCATCATCGGCGCGGTCGTCGTCGGTTTCGGCACGAGTGCGCCGGAGATGGTCGTGTCGGGGATCGCCTCCACCCAGGGGAAGCTCGACATCGCGGCCGGCAACATCATCGGCTCGAACGTGGCCAACCTGACGTTGGTGCTCGGGGTGTCGGCCCTGTTGTGCACGATGACCGTGACGTCGTCGGTGCTGCGGAAGGAGGCGCCGCTGTCGGTCGCCGCGGTGCTGTTGTTCGCGTTCTTCATCCAGGACGGCCTCGAGCGGTGGGAGGGCGTGGTCCTGCTCCTCGCCCTCGTCGTGGCGTTGGCGTTCCTCTTCTTCGGGTCGCGTGACGGCAGCGATGAACTGGTGAGCGAGGTCGACGAGTTCCTCGAGGACGAGGACTCGATCTCGACCGCCCGGGAGGCCGTCCGCACGCTGGTCGGTCTGGTCGGGGTGATCGCCGGCGCGCAGTTCGCCGTGTGGGGTGCGTCCGACATCGCAGACCGACTCGACCTGGCCGAGGGGTTCGTGGGACTCACGCTGATCGCGTTGGGCACCTCGCTGCCCGAGTTGGTGACCGCCGTCGCGGCCGCACGCAAGAACGAGCACGACCTCATCGTGGGCAACCTCCTGGGCTCCAACATGTTCAACAGCCTCGCGGTCGGCGCGACGGCCGGGTTGCTCGGCCCGGGCCCGTTGGAGAGCGACGTGCTGGCCGGCTCCGGCACCGTGATCATGGTCGGCGTGGCCCTCGGCGCCTGGGCGTTCATGTTCACCGGGAAGCGCGTCACCCGGACCGAGGCGATCACCCTGCTCGCGGCCTACGCCGTGACCGTGCCGCTGCTCGCCGGCTGACGATCGCCGACCACGACCACCTGCCCTCTGGCAGGATGCGCGACATGGCTGACGTGACCGAGATCGCATCCGACCTGCAGTTCCCCGAGGGCCCCATCGCAATGGACGACGGCTCGGTCCTGCTGGTGGAGATCAAGCGCGGCACGCTCACCTGGCTCGAGGCCGACGGCGCCGTGCGTCAGCGCTTCGACCTCGGTGGCGGTCCCAACGGCGCCGCCGTCGGCCCCGACGGCATGGTGTACGTCTGCAACAACGGGGGCTGCTTCGACTGGCAGGAGGTCATGGGGTTCACGTTCCCCGGGCCGGTCCCGACCACCTGGACCGGGGGTTCGATCCAGCGGGTCGACCTCGACACCGGGACGGTCGAGGCCATCTACACCACGTCGACCACCGTCGACGGCGAGACGATCCCGCTCCGCGCGCCGAACGACATCGTCTTCGACACCGACGGCGGGTTCTGGTTCACCGACCACGGTGTCCGCCACGACCGTTCGTCCGACATCACGGGGTTGCACTACGCCTCGACCGATGGCTCCTCCTGCATCGAGAAGATCCATCCCGTCGATGCACCCAACGGCGTGGGCCTCTCGCCCGACGGGTCGATGCTCTATGCCGCCGAGACCCACACCGGTCGGGTGTGGCAGTGGCCGCTGGCCGGGCCCGGCGAGATCGACGCCACCAAGGCCAACCCGCTCGGCCCCGGCGGCGGACATCTCCTCGCCGGGCTCGAGGGATACCAACTCCTCGACTCCCTCGGTGTCGACGGCGACGGCTGGGTCTGTGTGGCGACGCTGGCCAACGGCGGGATCACCTCGGTCTCGCCCGATGGCGCCGTCGTCGAGCACCTCGCGTTCGACGATCCGCTGGTCACCAACATCTGTTTCGGGGGTGACGGCGGCCGGACGGCGTACGTGACCCTGTCGGGCACCGGACGTCTGGTGCGACTCGACTGGCCGCGGCCCGGGCTCCCGCTGGCATTCCACCGGTAGTCCGGCCCCGATAGGGGTCGCGTGCGGGTGCCGTCGGTACCCTCGCAGGCGTGGCCGAACGTCGATTCTGGGTGGAGACACTCGGATGCCCGAAGAACGCAGTCGACTCCGACAAGGTGACGGGGTCGTTGCTCGCCGATGGCTATGTGCCGGCGGCGAGTGCCGACGCGGCCGATCTGGTCGTCGTCAACACCTGCGCGTTCGTCGAGGAAGCACGCCAGGAGTCGATCGACACCATCCTCACGCTCAGCGACGCCCGCAAGGTCGACGCCGAGTTGGTGGTGACCGGCTGCATGGCCGAGCGCTACGGCGCCGAGCTGGCGGCCGAGCTGCCCGAGGTCGACCGGGTCGTCGGATTCGGCGGACCCGTCGTGTCCGACCAGACCGGATGGGTTCCGGTGACGATCGGTGGTGCGCGCGGGTCAGAGCCTGCGGTGCCCGAACTCGACCTCCTCAACATGCCGCGTCCGGCGGCCACGGCCCCCTGGGCCTACATCAAGGTCGCCGAGGGCTGCGACCGCAAGTGTGGTTTCTGTGCGATCCCGTCGTTCCGCGGTCCGCAACGGTCGCGCGACGCACTCGACATCGTCGCCGAGGCGGCGACGCTGGCCGATGGTGGCGTGCGCGAGATCGTCCTCGTGGCCCAGGACCTCGCCAGCTACGGCCGCGACCAGGGCGTGGGGGAGCGTGGACTGGTGCCGCTCGTCGACGAGGTCGCCTCGATCGTCGACCGCGTCCGTCTGCTCTACCTGTACCCGTCGGAGCTCAACGACGCGCTCATCGACGCCATCTGCCGTACCGGCGTGCCCTACTTCGACCTCTCGCTCCAGCACGTGTCGCGCCCGCTCGTGCGTCGGATGCGTCGGTGGGGCGACGGCGACAAGTACCTCGAGCGGATCCACGCCATCCGCCGTCGGGAGCCCGACGCCGCCTTCCGCTCGAACTTCATCGTCGGCTACCCGGGGGAGACCGAAGCCGACCACGACGCGCTCCTCGCCTTCGTCGAGGAGGCCCAGCTCGACTGGTGTGGGTTCTTCTCGTACTCGCAGGAGGAGGGCACGTACTCCGCCGACCTCGACGGTGCGGTGCCCGTCGCGCTGATGCGGGACCGGCTGGCCGAACTGCGCGGGATGCAGGACGACATCACGGCGTCCCGACGCGACGCCCTGGTCGGGTCGACGGTCTCGGTCCTGGTCGACGAGCCCGGTGTCGGCCGGTCCCACCGTGAGGCACCGGAGATCGACGGCATCATCTCCGTGCCCGACTCGCTCGAAATGGGTACCTTCCACGACGTGGTGGTCACCAACGCCGAGGGACCCGAGGTCCATGCCGTCCTGCCCGCCGACGCGCCCCAGGCGTCGGTCCGGTGAGCACCGTGCCGGAACGAACGGTCCGCTCGAGCCGCTACGGCGCCTCGGCCCTGGCCACCCCGGCCAACGCGATCACGATCACGCGGATGATCCTGGCACTGCCGTTGTTGGCCTTCGTGGCCAGCGACGGGGCCTCGTACTGGGCACTGGCCGCCTGGATCGTGCTGGCCGGCAGCGACGGCCTCGACGGTCACCTGGCCCGGAAACACGGCACCACCCGCTCGGGGGCGTTCCTCGATCCGCTGGCCGACAAGGTGTTGGTCCTGGGCGCCGCCTGGGCCCTGGTCGCCCACGGGACCTTCTGGTGGCTGCCCGTGGTCGTCATCACGGCTCGCGAACTCGGCATCTCGCTCCTGCGGTCGTTCTACGGCCGCCAGGGGATCGCCATCCCGGCCCGCTACGCCGCCAAGGTCAAGACCGTCGTCCAGGAGGTCGCCGTCGGTTTCGCGTTGTTGCCGATCACGGCGGACGACGCCACCTGGGTCGCGACCACGGTGCTGTGGATCGCCGTCGGCCTCACGGTGTGGACCGGCATCGCGTACGTCACCGACGGTCGCAAGGCCCTGAGCCGGACCGGAGACCGCCGGTAGCCTCAGCGCCCATGCGCTGTGAGGTCGTCGCCATCGGAACCGAGTTGCTGCTGGGGACGGTGGTCGACTCGAACTCGGCCTGGATCGGGGGACAGTTGGCGTTGAGCGGCGTGGACTGCCTGCGCTCGGTGCGCGTCGGCGACAACCACGACCGCATGGTCGCCTGCATCCGCGAGTCGTTGGCCCGGGCCGACGCGGTGATCTGCTGTGGGGGACTCGGTCCGACCCAGGACGACGTGACCCGCGAGGCCATCGCCGAGGTACTGGGTGTCGAACTGGTCCGTGACGACGGCGTGGCCGACGCGATCCGCTCGATGTTCTCGTCGCGAGGACGACGCATGCCCGACAACAACCTGCGTCAGGCCGATGTGCCCGTGGGCGCGACGGTGATCCACCAGACACGGGGGACGGCGCCCGGACTGATCTGCCCCATCGGCGACCAGGTCATCTACGCCGTGCCCGGGGTCCCGCACGAGATGCAGGACATGGTCGAGCGGGCGGTCCTGCCCGATCTGCGGGTGCGGGCCGGCGAGCCGGCGACCATCGTGTCCCGCACGCTGCGTACCTGGGGGGAGTCGGAGTCCGGGCTGGCCGAACGCCTCGACGACCATCTCCGCGACCTCGACGAGCGCGGCGACGTGACGCTGGCGTTCAATGCGTCGGGCATCGAGGGCCTGCGGCTGCGGATCACGGCCAAGGGGAGCGACGCACGCGCCCTCGACGCGGTGATCGCCGCCGAGGAGGCCGAGCTCCGCTCGCTGTTGGGCGACCTCGTGTTCGGCGTCGACGACGAGACGATGGAGCACAGCGTCGGGGCGATGATCCACCGGCGAGGTCTCACCCTCGGCCTGGCCGAGTCGGTCACGGGCGGACTGATCGCGTCACGGATCGTCTCGGTCCCCGGGGCGAGCGCCTGGTTCCGTGGCTCGGTGGTGTCGTACGCGTCGCAGGTCAAGTTCGACCTGCTCGACGTGACCGAAGGGGCGGTCGTGTCCGAGTCGGCGGCCTGCGAGATGGCCGTGGGTGCCCGACGGGTGCTGGGCGCCGACATCGGCCTGTCGGTCACCGGCGTCGCGGGACCCGACGAACAAGACGGCCAACCCGTCGGCACGGTGTTCTTCGCCACCGACATCGACGGTGACGTCGAGGTCCGTCGGGTCCGGCTCCCGGGCGACCGCGAGCGCGTCCGCCAGTTCGCCTGCATCTCGGCCCTCGACAGCCTCCGTCACCGTCTCCTCGACCGCGACTGACAGGGTCCTTGATCGAACGGCTGTTCGGAGTTACGCTCGTGTCATTCGCCCCGGGGTTCTTGTCAGACCCCCTCCGTATCGTCGACACACGTACTCGCTGCACCCCGCAGCCGAAGACCGAGACGTTCGAAAGGACCACCGAAAATGGCCGCAATGGATCGTGAGAAGGCGCTGGACATGGCGCTCGGAAACATCGAGAAGCAGTTCGGCAAGGGCGCCGTCATGAAGATGGGCGACAAGACGTCGATGAACATCGACTCCATCTCCACCGGAGCCCTCGCCCTGGACCTCGCCCTCGGCATCGGTGGCCTGCCCCGTGGCCGTGTCACCGAGATCTACGGGCCCGAGTCCTCGGGCAAGTCGACGCTCGCCATGCACGTCGTGGCCGAGGCCCAGCGCAACGGCGGCATCTGTGCCTACGTCGACGCCGAGCACGCCATGGACCCGGTGTACGCCCGCAACATCGGCGTCGACGTCGACGAGCTGCTCATCTCCCAGCCCGACACCGGCGAGCAGGCACTCGAGATCGTCGACATGTTGGTGCGCTCCGCCGCCATCGACGTGATCGTGGTCGACTCCGTCGCGGCACTGACCCCCCGGGCCGAGATCGAGGGCGACATGGGCGACACCCACGTCGGCCTGCAGGCCCGGCTCATGAGCCAGGCGTTGCGCAAGCTCACCGGCAACCTGTCCAAGTCGCAGACCATCTGCATCTTCATCAACCAGTTGCGCGAGAAGATCGGCGTGATGTTCGGTTCGCCCGAGACCACGCCCGGTGGCCGGGCGCTGAAGTTCTACAGCTCGGTCCGGCTCGACATCCGCCGCATCGAGGCCCTCAAGGACGGTGTCGAGGTCGTCGGCAACCGGACCCGGGTCAAGGTGGTCAAGAACAAGGTGGCTCCGCCGTTCAAGCAGGCCGAGTTCGACATCATGTACGGCAAGGGCATCTCCCGTGAGGGCTCGTTGATCGACATCGGTGTCGACCTGGGTCTGGTGAAGAAGTCCGGTGCCTGGTACACCTACGACGGCGAGCAACTCGGCCAGGGCCGGGAGAACGCGAAGACGTTCCTCAACGAGAACCCCGAGATCATGGTCGAGCTCTCCGACCGGATCCGTACGCAGATGGGCATCGGTGACGACGTCGCCGAAGCGTCGGACGACGAGATCGATCTCGACGCCCCCATCTCCCTCGACGACTAGACCGAGCGCGAGCACCGCTGCCCCGGACGTCCCCACCACGGTGTCCGGGGCAGCGGCGCGCCCGGGGTCGCCGAGGTCGCCGGGGGAGGAGTCGGTCACCGAGGCGTCGAAGACAACCGACACCGCGCCGCACTCTGCGCCACCACTGCCTGCCTCCCGGAGGCGACCCATGGAACAGCTCAAGGTCTCGACCCGGTCGAACCCCAACTCCGTCGCCGGGGCCATGGCCGGCGTGATCCGCACCCACGGCGCGGTCGAGGTGCAGGTGGTGGGTGCCGGCGCGCTCAACCAGGCGATCAAGGCGGTGGCGATCGCTCGTGGCTATGTCGCTTCGCTCGGCATCGACCTGGTGTGCATCCCCCACTTCGTGGACATCGAGATCGACGGGGAGCGTCGCACGGCCATCCGTCTCGCGGTCGAGGACCGGGACGCCTCGACCGGGGCGGCGTCGCCGGCGGTCGACCCGGACCAGACCCTGGCCTGACGCGGTGCACTGCCGCGGCCGGGCGGGCGCCGCGTAGCCTGGGCCCTCGTGGCCCGCACCTACCGAGTCAGCACCTACGGGTGCCAGATGAACGAACACGACAGTGAGCGGATCGCCGGCCTGCTCGAGGCCGACGGTCTCGAAGCGGCCGCCCACGATGCCGTACCCGACGTGATGGTGCTCAACACCTGCTGCATCCGCGAGAACGCCGACAACCGCCTGTACGGCAACCTCGGACACCTGAAGTCGGTCAAGGAAGCCAACCCCGGCATGGAGATCGTGGTCGCTGGCTGCCTGGCCCAGAAGGACCGCGACGACATCCAGAGCCGCGCGCCGCACGTCGACGTGGTGGTCGGCACCCACAACGTGGGACGAACCGTCGAACTGCTCCACCGTTCGCGGACGGACGGCCCGGTCACCGAGATCCTCGATGCCATGTCGGACGACCACGCGTCGTTCCCCAGTGCCCTCCCCACCCGGCGTGAGCTCCCCTACGCCGCCTGGCTCACGATCCAGGTGGGCTGTGACAACTCCTGTGCCTTCTGCATCGTGCCCTCGGTGCGGGGCGAGGAGATCAGCCGCTCGGTCGACGACATCGTGGACGAGACCCGGCGCTTGGCCGCCGATGGCGTCACCGAGGTCACCCTTCTCGGCCAGAACGTCAACTCCTATGGGCGCGACCTGACCCTCGCCGCACGGCAGGCGGGCGACGACGTGCGGATCCGTCCGCTCTTCGCCGACCTGTTGCGCTCGGTCGCCGCCGTCGACGGGATCCGGCGGGTCCGCTACACGAGCCCACATCCCAAGGACCTGCGGACCGAGACGATCGCGGCCATGGCCGAGACCGCCGAGGTCTGCGACCACCTCCATCTGCCGCTCCAGTCGGGTTCGGATCGCGTGCTGGCCGCGATGCATCGCGGCTACACGGCCGAGCGCTACCTCGAGCGTCTCGCCCGGGCCCGGGCCGAGATGCCCGATCTCGCGGTCACCACCGACATCATCGTCGGCTTCCCGGGCGAGACCGACGAGGACTTCGCCGCGACCCTCGCCGTGGCCGCCGAGGCGGAATACGACTCGGCCTACACCTTCATCTTCTCGCCCCGGGCCGGTACCGAGGCGGCGGAGATGGTCGACGACTTCGTCGCACCCGAGGTCGTGGCGGAACGGTTCGAGCGTCTCCGGCAGGTCGTCGAGCGCAGTGCCCTCCGGCGCCACGAGGCTCGGATCGGACGAGTCGAAGAGGTGCTGGTCGAGGGTCCGAGCCGCAAGGACCCGGCCGTCCTGACCGGGCGAACGGCGCAGAACAAGTTGATCCACTTCGCATCGGACCCGATCCGCGTCGGTTCCTATGCCACGGTCGAGGTGACCGCTGCGGCGCCCCATCACCTGCGGGGTGAGCTGCGCGAGATCGTCCACGTCGCCGCGCATCGCACGCGGATCCCGGTCGCCGCCGGCTGAGGTGGAATCCGGACGACACGTCGCCCTCGTCGGGTCGACCGCCAGCGGGAAGTCGGCGGTGGCGCTGGCCGTGGCGGCATCGGACGCGTCGTGGGAGATCGTGGTCGTCGACTCCATGCAGGTGTACCGCGGCATGGACATCGGCACCGCGAAGCCAACGGCAGCGGAACGGGCGCGCGTCCCCCACCACGTCCTCGATCTCGCCGACCCCTGGGAGGACTTCGACGTCGCCACGTTCCAGCGGGCGGCGAACACGGCGATCGAGGACATCGAAGCGCGAGGGAAGCGGGCGTTGCTGGTCGGCGGGACGGCGCTGTACCTGCGCGCGGTCGTCGACGAGCTGACCCTGCCCGGTCAGTTCCCGGACGTACGCGCCGAGCTCGAGGCGGAACCGGACACCGAGACGCTCCACGGCCGACTGGCCGCCCTCGACCCGGTCGCCGCAGCACGGATGGAGCCGAGCAACCGGCGTCGTGTCGTCCGGGCGCTGGAGGTCACCGTCGGGTCCGGCTCGCCGTTCTCGTCGTTCGGTCCGGGCCTGGGAGCGCATCCGCCCACGCCGTTCGGGTTGGTCGCGCTGGGCTGGGAACGGGCCCGACTCGACGCCCGTATCGACGAACGGCTGGCGGCGCAGATGGCCGCGGGTTTCCTCGACGAGGTCCGCCGACTCCTCGACGACCCTCGGGGTCTCTCCCGATCGGCGGGCCAGGCGCTCGGCTACAAGGAGCTCGCCACGCACGTCCTCGACGGCGCCCCGCTGGACGAGACCGTCGAGTTGGCGGCCCGTCGTACCCGGCGATTCTCCCGTCGGCAGGAGAAGTGGTTCCGCCGGGATCCCCGCATCGCCTGGGTCGATGCCGACGGTGCGTCGCCGACCGACCTCGTCCCCGCGGTGCTCGACGCCGTCGCCTCGTCGTGACCGCCGAGGAACCGGTGCCGGAGATGACCGGAGATCCGGGCACAATGGTGGACACATGCGCGTGACCAAACACCACGGACTGGGCAACGACTTCCTGGTCCTCCTCGACCGCAACGCCGACACGCCGATCGACGAGGACATCGCCATCGCGATCTGTGATCGCCATCGTGGTGTCGGCGCCGACGGGTTGATCCGGGTGACCAGGCCCGCAGGACGGCCGTTCCGCATGGAACTGCGCAACGAGGACGGCTCACGCGCGGAGATGAGCGGCAACGGGATCTCCTGCATGGCGCAGGCGATCGTGATGGCCGGGTACGCCCCGGACGGGGTCGTGCACATCGACACCGATGCCGGTGCACGAACGGTGACCGTGGTCGAGGAGACCGATCGCCATCGTCACCGGATGCGGGTCGCCATGGGTGCCGCGACGATCGTCGGGCGCCTGGCCGAGTGGGAGGACGACCGGATCCTTCGGGCAGCGCACGTCGACGTCGGCAACCCGCACGTCGTGTGCCACGTCGCCGATCCCGACGACGCCCCCGACCTCGTCGCCTTCGGCGAACGGGTGAACGCGTCGACGCCGGGCGGGACCAACGTCGAGTTGGTGACCACGGGCGACGCAGGTTCGATCGTGATGACGGTCTACGAACGTGGCGTCGGCCCGACCGAGGCGTGCGGCACGGGTGCCGTCGCCGCCGCCACGGCGGCGCATGCGTGGGGGCTGGCGCCGCGACAGGTGCGGGTGTCCCAACCGGGCGGCGATGCCGAGGTCGAACTCGGCGAGCCCGCCCACCTCACGGTCCCGGTCGTGGCCATCGCCGAGATCGAGTGGCCGCTCTGATGGCGCTGATCGAACGGGCGATCCGGGAGAAGATCGTGCTCGTCGGGGTCACGCTCCCGCCCGACGACCAAGAGGAGACCGAACGCGGTCTCGACGAACTGAGCGCGTTGATCGACACCGCCGGGGCCGAGGAGGTCGCTCGACTGACCCAGCGACGTCAGGCCCCCGATCCGCCGACGTACGTCGGGAAGGGGAAGGCGGAGGAGCTGAAGGAGATCGCCCTGGCGACCGACTGCGACACCGTCGTGTTCGACAACGAGTTGACCCCGGCCCAGCAGTTCAACCTCGAGAAGATGCTCGGCCGCACGGCCATCGACCGGACGGCGGTCATCCTCGACATCTTCGCCCAGAACGCATCGAGCATCGAAGGCAAGACCCAGGTCGAGTTGGCCCAGCTCCGCTACCGGCTCCCGCGGCTGCGCAAGCGCAGCGGCTCGTTCTCTCAGCAGGGCGGTGCGATGTCGGCGGGCGGCGGTGCGCGGATCGGCACCCGTGGCCCGGGCGAGACGCAGCTCGAGACCGACCGACGTCGGCTCGTGCGGCGCATCCACAAGCTCGAGGCCGATCTCAAGGAGATCGCCAACCACCGCGACACCCAGCGCAAGCAGCGCCACGGGAGCCGGACGCAGCGGGTCGCCATCGTCGGCTACACCAACGCCGGCAAGTCGACCTTGTTGAACCGGCTCACCGACGCCGGTGTCCTGGTCGAGGACCGGCTCTTCGCCACGCTCGACGCCACGACCCGCCGTCTCGACCTCCCCGGGGGCGAGAAGGTGCTGTGCACCGACACGGTCGGCTTCGTGCGCAAGCTGCCCCACCAGTTGGTCGAGGCGTTCAAGTCGACGATGCAGGTCGCGGCCGACGCCCACCTGCTGGTCCATGTCGTCGATGTCACCGCACCGGATGTCGCAGGCAACATCGAGGCGGTCCACACCGTCCTCCGGGAGATCGGCGCCGGCCAGGTGCCCCAGATCCTCGCCTTCAACAAGGTGGACCTCGATGCCGACGCCGCCGCGGCGCTGGTGCGCCGGCACCCCGGCTCGGTCCCGTTCTCGGCCGTGACCGGCGAGGGGGTCGACGAGTTGCTCGCGGCGATCGGTACCCAGCTCCGCGCCATGCAACCGGTCGTCGAGTTGCTGGTGCCCTACGACCGAGGCGACGCGCTGGCCGCCGTGCACCGCGAAGGCGAGGTCCTCGTCGAGACGCACGGTGAGCAGGGCACGACGGTCCACGCCCGGCTCGACGACGCGTCCCGGGGGACGTTCCACGAGTTCGAGACCGGCGAGGTGGTCTAGGCCGTGGTCGGGTTCCAACCGCCCCCGTACCCGTACGACCGACTCGACCCGCTGCGTGCCCGGGCCGACGAACACGCCGGTGGTGTGGTCGACCTGTCGATCGGGACGCCGTTCGACCCGGCACCGGCGATCGTCCACGAGGCCATGGCCGCCGCCGATCCGCGCGGGTACCCACCGTCGATCGGGACGCCGGCGCTGCGTGCCGCCATCTGCGAGTGGATGGCGCGGTACCTGGGTGTGGCGGTCACCGGCGACGACGTCGCCGCGACCATCGGCAGCAAGGAGTTCGTCGCCGGCATCCCGCAGTGGCTGCGTCTGCGTACTCCCGACCGGGACACCGTCCTGTATCCCGCCATCAGCTACCCCACCTACGAGATGGGTGCCACCCTGGCGGGGTGCCGTCCGGTCGCGGTGCCGGTGCGCGACGACTGGACGATGGACCTCGACGCCATCGACCCCGCCGACGCCCAGCGCGCCCTGTGCCTGTGGGTCAACAGTCCGGGAAACCCGGCCGGCGGGCTCGACGACCTGGGTGCGGCCGCTGCCTGGGGTCGGACCCACGACGTCCCGGTCCTGTCGGACGAGTGCTACGTCGCCTTCACCTGGGACGGTCCACCGCGCTCGATCCTCCAGCACGGCACCGAGGGCGTGATCGCTGTCCATTCGCTGTCGAAGCGGTCGAACCTCGCCGGAGGCCGGGTCGGGTTCTACGCCGGCGATCGCGACCTCGTCGGGTACCTACGCGAGGTGCGCAAGCACGCCGGCTTCATGGTCCCGGCGCCCGTACAGGCGGCAGCGATCGCCGCCCTCGGCGACGAGGCGCACGTCGACGTACAGCGCGACCGCTACCGCACGCGGCTCGAGGCACTGCGCCAGGTCTTCGCCGAGGCGCTCGGCCTCGACGTCGCCATGCCCGGTGGGGCGTTCTACCTGTGGGTTCCCGCTCCGGGGGGCGACGCATGGGCCCTGGCCGAGGACCTTGCCGTCCGCGGTGGCGCCATCGTCTCGCCGGGCGAGTTCTACGGCGATGCCGGACGCCATCACGTGCGTATCGCCGCCGTGGCGCCCGACGACCGGATCGCACTCGTGGTGGAGCGTCTGCGGGCCAGTTGAGCCTGCGGGAACGCCGCGACCGGCGGGCTAGATTCGCCCACCATGTCGACGCTGCCGGACACCATCAACGAACTGTGGGAACGTCGCGACGAACTCACGCCAGCCGACACCGAGGCGATGGCGTCGGTGCGCGAGGCGATCGACCTGCTCGACAGCGGGGCGGCCCGTGTGGCCGAGGTCGGCGCGGACGGGGTCACCGTCAACGAGTGGCTGAAGCACGCGATCCTGCTCCTGTTCCGCCTCTCGTCGATGGAGACGGTCGAGCTCGGGCCCTTCGAGTACGCCGACAAGATCCCGCTGAAGTCCGACTACCAGGCGGCCGGCGTGCGCGTCGTGCCCGGCGCCTCGGCCCGGTGGGGGAGTCACCTCGCCCCCGGCGTCGTGATGATGCCCTCCTACGTCAACATCGGCGCCCACGTGGGCGAGAACACCATGGTCGACACGTGGGCCACGGTCGGCTCGTGCGCCCAGATCGGCAAGAACGTCCACCTGTCGGGCGGTGTCGGCATCGGTGGTGTCCTCGAACCGGCCAACGCTGTTCCCGTGGTCATCGGCGACGAGTGCATGATCGGGAGCCGTTGCATCGTGGCCGAGGGCGCCCAGGTGGGGGAGGGCACCGTCCTCGGTGCCGGCAGCATCCTCACGGCGTCGATCCCGGTCATCGACGCCGAGACCGGCGACGAGATCAGCCGCGGATCGGTGCCCGCGTGGAGCGTGGCGGTGTCCGCGACGCGACCACGCAGCTTTGCCGGCGGCGAGTTCGGCCTGCCGTGCGTGCTCGTCGTGAAGCGCCTCGAGCCCGGAGAGCGGCACAACAAGTCGAAGCTCAACTCGATCCTGCGTGACAACGGCGCCACCGTCTGACGGGGCGATCGTGGGTGCTGTCGACCTGCTCGCCCGCACGGCTGCGCTCGTCGACATCGCGTCGCCGAGCCTCGACGAGGCCGGCTTCGCCGACCATGTCGAACGACGCCTGCGCGCCGTCTCCTGGCTGACGGTCGAGCGGGTCGGCGACAACGTCGTCGCCCGGACCGACCTCGGACGCGACCAGCGGGTCCTGCTGGTCGGACACCTCGACACCGTCCCGGCCAACGGGAACGAGGTCGCCCGCATCGAGGGCGACACCCTGTGGGGGCTCGGCTCGGCCGACATGAAGAGCGGGCTCGCCGTCTTCCTCGAACTGGCCGAGACGATCGAGGCGCCGACGGTCGACGTCACCTACGTCTTCTACGCGGCGGAGGAGATCGCCGCGGAGCACTCCGGCCTGCTCGAGTTGTATCGGGAACGCCCGGACCTCCTCGCCGGCGATGCCGCGATCCTGGGCGAGCCCACGGATGGTTGGCTCGAGGCCGGCTGTCAGGGCACGGTCCGCGTGGTGCTCACCTTCCGCGGTGCGCGCGCCCACACAGCGCGACCCTGGATGGGTCGCAACGCCATCCACCGCCTGGGCACGGCGATCGCCCGCATCGACGGGTTCGCCGCTCGGTCACCGGTCATCGACGGGTGCGAGTACCGCGAAGCCATGCAGGCGGTCTTCGTCGACGGCGGTGTCGCAGGCAACGTGGTCCCCGACGAGGCGTCGCTCACGGTGAACCTGCGCGTCGCCCCCGACCGCACCGTCGACCAGGCCGTGGCCGGACTGCGCGCACTCCTCGGCGACGCCCTCGAACCCGACGACGGGTTCGTCGTCGTCGACCGCGCCTCGCCGGCACCACCGTCGCTCACGCACCCGCTCTTCGCCCGGCTGATCGCCGACGGTGCCCCGGTGCGGGCCAAGCTCGGCTGGACCGACGTCGCCCGCTTCGCCGAGCACGGCATGCCCGCGGTCAACTTCGGCCCCGGCGACGCCACCGTCGCCCACACCGCCGACGAACACGTCCACCGCGAGTCGATCACCCGGGTGTTCGACGCCTTGCGCTCGCTGCTGGTCGACTGAGCCCTCAGCCGAGCCGTCGTCGGGCCGTGGACGTGCCGGCGCCGGTGGCCAGGATCGCGGCGATGGCGATCAGCACGAGGACCAGGGGCGTGTCGGCCGGCTCGTCGATCACGAACGGTTGCGG
>JBFIHN010000029.1:0-14607 GCA_041601775.1 Acidimicrobiales bacterium | reverse complement strand
GCTGGTCAGCCCCGGCATCCTCGAACTCTCGGCCCGCACCGACGGCGTCATCCGGTCGCTCATCGGCACCGACACCTACGGCATCGGCACGGTGACCGGCGGCACCGCTCGCGTCGACCTGCGTCCGGACAACACCGTCGAGATCGGCGCCAATGCGAGCCTGCGGGCGTTCGGCGACCTGAACCTGCTCGCCGGTCGGGGCTCCGATCCGAGCCTGCTCGACTCGTCGGACCGGTACCTGCTCGAGGCCCGCTACGACGCCTTCGCCGGCAGCGCGATCCCGATCGACGACATCGACGCCTCGGCGTGGCTGCTGATCGAGAACTTCATCAACGTCGCCGGGGGAGTGCTCCTCCAGACCGCACGCCAGGCGAACCTGTACGCCGCCCACGCCGCGGTCGGCAGCATCGAGTCACGGGCCAAGACCACCAGCTGGGTCAGCGAGGCCAGCAGCGCCGTGTTCAGCCTCCTGGGCGGCTCGGGCGAGGTCGGCTACGACGCCGACACCATGGCCGAGGCCCACGGCTTCATCACCATGAGCGCCGGCAGCGTCATCGAGACCGGCCTCACCCGCCACCAGGAACTGGTGCTCGACGGCTGGAACCGCGAGACCGGCGAGGTCACCGCCTCGGTCCAGAGCCTCGGCATCACCTACACGACCAGCTTCAAGGAGCTGAAGTCGGAGCTCGTCCAGGAGCTCGAGAACGCACAGACCGCACTGGCGACGTTCGGCTCGTCCAACTCGACGTTGGCTGCCTTCTACCAGGGGGAGATCGACCGGATCACCGCCCAGCTGCTGGCCCTCGGCCTGCTGGACGCCGACGCAGGAGCGCCGGTCCCGACCGAGCAGGAAGTCCTCACGATCACGGTCGACCCGATCTGGGCCCAGGGCGGCGTGATCGACATCCGCACCGACCAGTTCCAGGGTCAGGGCACGCTCATCGCCCCGACCGACGTGACGATCAACATCACCAACGACACCCCGGCGTTCCTGGAGATCAAGGGCGCCACCATCCCCGAGGTGGCCGGCGGGCTGTTCTTCAACGGCACGCTCGTCGAGACCAACGCGGCCATCAACGCCAAGAACGTCGAACGGGCCAACGACGACAACTTCCAGGGCAACGGCATCGACCCGACCGTCACGGCGGGCACGGCGAACTTCACGCTCCAGTTCGGTGACCCGGACCCCACCCCGACGATCACGATCGAGAACATCTTCGACGTGGCCAACCTGCCGCAGGCAGAGATCGATGCCGGCGCAAGCTACCCGTGGCCGAACCTCACCGTCCTCGGCCCCGACGACGGTGGCCAGGGCATCTTCAACGACGGTGGCAACGTCTCGCTCACGACGCTCGCAACCGGTCAAGGCGACGTCATCATCAAGGGCACGGTGCGGGCGCAGAACCTCACCGTCATCGCCGGCGGCGACGTGTACATCACCGGCCTGTCGGTCTACGAGGTCGGCGGCTCGCCGGCGGCCCTCATCTCGGGCGCCACCACCGGCACCTACGGTGCCGGTGCAGCCCAGGCGCCCGGGGTCACGAGTGCGATCGTCAACTGCAACAGCTTCCCGATCGGCAGTGCGGCTCGGGCCGAGTGCCTGCTCGACCCGCCGCTCAAGACCGCCTTCACCAACGCCGTCTCCACCGCACCGACGCAGCCGTACAGCCTCTTCGGCGACCGGATCCACATCGACGCCAACTACATCAACATCAACGGCGTCCTCCAGAGCGGGCGCGACACCTACACCCTCGAACTCGGCGCTGGCGCACTCCTCGAGGTCGCAGCCCTGCGGGCATCGGGCCTGACCGGGCGCCTGTACCTGAAGGACACCTCGGCGGCGAACCCCGGCTTCACCGTCTACTTCAACACCGCCACCGACCAGTTCGAGGTGTCCGAGCTCAAGGCGAGCGGCGGCTACGTCGAACTGTTCGGCCGGGTCCTCAACACCGGGTACGGCGAGATCCGGGTGTTCGGTGGCTATGCCGAGATCGACATCGACAACACCACCACACGGACCATCGTCCTCAACCGCCTCGACGTGTCCCAGCAGGGACGCGGCATCCTGATCATCGTCGACACGGCCAGGGGACGTCCCACCGGCGTCGACACCTCGACCAGCGGCACGGCCGGCGACGCGTACGTCACGATCTACGAGTTCACCGGGGCCGGCTACACGGTCACGACCAACGGTGGCGGCGTCCTCGCCGACGACCAGAACGGCTCGACGCCCAGCACCGGCGGCGGGGACGAGGTCACCGACTATGTGTCCGGCAACACCGGCACCTACCAGCCGGCCGACGGCTGGCGCTACGGCTTCACGACGCTCGTCGACAAGGACCTGATCAAGAAGGCCGAGATCAAGAACAGCTCCTGGCTCGACTTCATCCCCCTCGGCTCGTCGTTCGACTCGTGGGACTCGGTCGAGGTCAACGGCACGCCGCGCTTCGCCGGCGCCGGCCCGTACTACTACTACGACCCCTCCGAGGCCGCCGACTACACGTTCGAGTACCTGCAGGTGTCGGTGAGCGACGAAGTGGTCACCAAGACCCACGACGACGTCCACAAGACCTGGTGGGGCAAGCGCACCTATCACACGATCTACGAGGGCCGTGAGCGGGTGAACGACCTGTTCACGCACACGATGATCGCCGATCGTGCGATCAACATCGTCTTCCTGGGCTCCAGCGTCGGCACCATCGACGTCGACAGCCTCGGGAGCGTCATCGTCCAGGGATCGATCCTCAACCCGACCGGCGTCACGTCGATCACCTCCACGGGTGGCTCCGTGACCCAGCGCGGCGCGGGCAACGTGTCGGGCCGCCAGATCGTGATCGAGGCCCACACCGGCATCGGTACCGGGGCCGTGCCGTTGACGACCAACGTGATCGAGGGCGGCGGCGTCTCCAACCTCACCGCCGTGACCGACGCCGGCGACGTCAACATCCGCGAGACCATCGGCGACCTGCGCATCGACCGGGTCGCCTCCCTCGCCGGCGGCGACGTCACGCTCGAGTCGCCCGCCGCCATCGTCGTGGCCCGGACCGGCGGCTCGACCCTCCCGCACGTCTCGGGCGGAAGCCTCTTCCTCCTCTCGAAGGGCGCCGTCGGGAACTCGGTCGGCACGCCGCTGGTCATCGACACCGGCGTCGGCACCCCGGGCCCCACACCCGACGAACTGTTCGTCACCGCGCTGGGCGATGTGTTCCTCAAGGAGTCGGCCGGCGACCTGTGGCTCGACACGCTCCAGACCTCGGGCATCGCCTGGGTGTGGATCCCCAACGGCAGCCTCTACGACGCCAGCAGCATCCAAGAGGTCGACGAACGCACCTACGCCGAACTCCTCGGCGGGATCTGGACCGATCTCGGGTTGACCGCGGGCACGGGCGCCCTCGACAAGGTCCAGCAGGTGCTCGACCAGTTCGCCTCCAACAAGGAGAACGAGTTCGCCCAGTACGCCGACTTCCTGCACGCAGCCCTGGTCGACGATCCGACCGGCAGCGGCCCGGTGCGACTGCTCGACCTGCTCGACGGTCTCACCGTGGGTCAGATCCTCGGCCTCGGCTTCGGCACGCTCAACCCGACCATCGAGCAACTCCTCACGCTGCCCGGACTCACCGTCGAGCTCACCGACGCCGAGGACGCCTACTACGACGCGTTCTACACCGCCGCCGGCACCGACCTGGGCCTGAGCGGCTCCGACCTCACCGACTACGTCGAGGCCGCCCGCCAGACCCTGGTCAACAGCCGAACGGTGCAGTTCCTCACCCTGCACGACCAGTTCACGACGTACTTCGACCTCGACGGCAGTGCCTTCGTCGGCGGCATCGACCCCTTCACGCTCGCACCGCAGGTCCTCGAGACCCTGGGTCTCGATCCGACCGCGGTCGTCAACGGGCTGCTCGACCTGATCGACCTCGGTCCCGGCCATGGCCTCAAGACCGGCGACCGGGTCCTCTACGACACGGGTGCCGCCGGCGTCATCGCCTCGAACGCCATCCCCGGCCTCGTCGACGGCATCGTCTACTGGGTCCACGTCGACGACCTCGACGAGACCCTGGTCTCCTTCCACACCAGCGCGGCCGACGCCGCGACGGGCGCCAACCCGGTCGACCTCGCCTCGCCGGTCGCGGCCGCGCTCGACTTCGACCCGCTCACCGCCGTCAACGCCCTGACCGACGTCATCGGCTTCGGCACGAGCACCGGCCTCGTGTCCGGCGACGCAGTGACGTACGACTCGGGCACCGTCACCGGCTTGCTCGGCAACCTCCTGTCCGCGGTGGCCCTCGGCGGCCTCGTCGACGGCGGCACCTACTTCGTGAACGTCGTCGGCGGACTGGTCACGCTCCACGAGACCCGTGAGGACGCACTCCTCGGCGTGGGCGCCGTCGACCTCGCACTCGGCGCCGTCACCGGCGTGGCGCACACCCTCACACCGGCACTCGGACTCGACCACACGCTCACGGCGATCTTCGAGAACCTCGGGACCATCGTCGACCTGGCCGACAACGTCTTCACCTACGTGCTGACCATCGCCGAGCAGGCCAAGATCACCGGCAGCATCAAGATCTGGACCGAGGACGAACTCCTCAACCTCATCAGCGCCAGCGTGCTCAAGCCGGTCACCGACACCGTCGCCGTGATCGAACAGGCCAACATCACCGCTGCCGACATCACGATCATCACCGGCGAGGACATCGGCGCCACGACCGGGCAGCGCACCATCGTCCTCGGCGGCGACTTCACCGACGACGAGCGAGTGGCGCTGAGCGCGGCAGAACGGGCCGACGTCTCCTTCGCCCTCGCCGCACCGATCTCGGCCACCGCGAGCTTCGACGGCGTCGCCCGCACCATCACCCGCACCACCGGGACGTGGAGCGGCCTGTCCGTCGGCGACACGATCAAGATCATCGGCAACACCGCCAACGAGACGAACGGTCTCGCGTTCCACACGATCGTGGGCATCAGCGGCGCCACGATCATGCTGTCCAGCGACGGCCCCGAGGTGATCAGCGAGGGCGCCACACCGATCTCCATCCTGCGGGTGGCGCTCGACCCGACCTTTGCGCTCGTCGAGACCTTCCCCAACGTGGAGGTGACCTTCGCCGACAACGGATTCACCGGGCTGGGCCGCAACGGCGACACGATCACCCGCACCGACACCGGGAGCTTCGTCGCCGACGGCTTCGTGGTCGGATCCCTGATCCGCCTCGACGGCCCGCTCAACGGCTCGCTTCCCGGGACGTCCTACATCGTCGCCGCCGTCACCGCGACCACGCTGACCCTCACCGGATCCACCACGCTCGTCGGCTCGGTCCTCGACGTCCTCGGCGATGCCGTCCCGACGCTGGTCGACATCGTCCTCGGTGCCATCCCGGCTGTCACCTCGATCGTCATCGACGAGCGCGACGACGTCGACATCGAAGGTTCCGGCCTGCTCAACGTCGACGCCGGCGGCGACGTGCTCCTGGGCTCGGAGAGCGACGTTCTCGTCGAGCGCGTCGATGCCATCGGATTCGTCCGCATCAAGACCGGAGAGAGCATCCTCGACGGGATCCCTGGCGACGCTGTCAACATCGCCAGCGGCGACCTCATCCTCGAGGCCGGACAGGGCCAGATCGGCACGGCCGTCGACCCCATCCAGACCGACCTCCACGTCGGCGCCACGCTCACGGCCCGGGCGTTCGGCGACGTCTACCTCTTCGAACGCAACCCCGGCGGCACCGCCGGCGACATGCTCATCGAGGCCATCCTGTCCCGCTCCGGGGTCGTCCGCCTCGAGGCCGACGGCAACATCGAGGACGCCCTCGGGACCCCGTTCCCGAAGGTCCGGGCGATGCGCATCGAACTCGATGCCGACGGCGGCATCGGCGAGGACGGCGACTTCCTCGAGATCGACGTCCTCGGCTCCGGTACCTACAACACCGTCACGGCCGTCGCCGACGACGACATCTGGCTCGAGGAGGCGCTCGAGAACCTCCGGATCCGGTCGATCCTGTCCCGGACCGGCGACGTCCACCTGGTGGCGCAGCTGTCGATCATCGACGCCGTCGACGTCCTCGACCCGTACGACCCCTGGGGCGTCGACGATCCCGAACCGATCCCGGCCAACGCCGGTGTCGACGTGGTCGGCAACACCATCGACCTCGTGGCCAAGGTCGGGACCATCGGTACTCCCGGCAACGACCTCGACATCGACAGCGACTACTCCGGAGCGGTCGGCGACGGCCTGCTCTTCTCCTCGAGCGACGAGGGCAACACCTACATCATCGAGTTGCTCGGTGACCTGTACCTCGGCACGGTCACGACCACCGGTCTGCTCATCGAGTACACCGCCTTCATCACCGTGCCCGCCGGACGAATCCTCAACGGCAACCCCGAGACCGACACCGGCGACGCGTATCCCTCGGACGAGCCCAACCTCGACTCCGGCAAGGTCTGGTTGTTCGCCTCGGGCGACATCGGCCAGGTCGACAAGCACATCTACTCGAAGGTCGGCCGGATCGAGGGCATGTCCACGACCGGGAGCGTGTACGTCACCAACGAAGGCGCGATCGAGGTCGGTGGCGTCGTCTCGTCGCCGCCCGCGAGCTCGGGCGACGCGCCCGAGCCCGACATCGCGACCGACCCGACCGGTGATCTCCCCCTGGACGAGATCCTCCCGGACGAGGTCACCGAGATCGTCGAAGAGGTCATCGAGGAACTCGAGGAACTGCTCGACGACGTGCCAGAGCTCCCGGCCGTGCCTGAGCTCCCCGGGGTTCCCGCCGTCGTCGGTGGCCTCGCTGCCGCCGGGTCCGTCGTCCTCAACGCTCTCAGCCCGATCACCCTGACCGAGGACATCGTCGCCAACGGCGACATCTACATCATCTCGGCCGACTCGGGTCTGGACGGCGTCGTCGACGCCGACTCCGTCACCATCAGCGCCGGCCGCACCGTCACCTCCACCGGCGGCTCGATCTTCATCCTCTCCGGCGATGGCGTCTCGATCGAGGCTGGCGTGATCCTCAACGCCTTCGGCGACATCGTGATCGCCACCGACGCCAACGACGCCGACAGCACGGACGCCGACGTCGTCGTCGACTCCGCCACGATCTACGCCCGTGGAAGCGTGCGGATCATCGGATCGGGGCAGGTCGACATCATCAACGGCTCGACCGTGACCGCAGTCGACGACGACGACACCACGACGAACGCGATCACAATCGAGGCCGGCGACGGGCTCTGGCTCGACCCGACCAGCCAGCTGTGGGCCGCCGACACCATCGACGTCTTCCTCGACGAGAACCCCACGGTCGTCGCTCCGCTCGAGCCGACGTCACCCAGCGACATCGTCATCGGCGCCATCGGGGCCGGCATCGACGGGGACAGTGGCGATCCGGCAGTGGCGCTGATCGAGGGCCGCCTGCGTGCCGACCTGATCACGATCACCGGCGGCGACGACAGCGTCGGTGCCGGCGCCGACGCCCGTGGGGACGACATCACCTACAGCCCGGTCGGCATCATCGGCCACACCCAGATCAACGGCGGCGACGGACCGGACCTCATCACCATCGACGAGCTGCCGACGCTCGACTACAGCAACAAGCTGCACGACGGCATCAACGGGCCTGCAGGCCTCGTGACCGGCCGAGAGACCACGCGGGCCCGCGACATGGTGAACATCGACGGCGGCGCCGGTGCGGACACCATCGTCATCAACACCAAGGGCACGACCGACAACATCATCAACGTCACCGACTCGGGCGCACCGGCCGACGGTGCCGACCTGTTGCGGATCAACGGCACCGACGACCCCGACGTGTTCCTGCTGCGTGCGTTCTTCGTGGCCCGGCTCCAGCGCACGGGCGACGGGGCGAACGACATCCGGACCGCCTACGAGCGGATCAACTACGACGACTCGATCAACGTCCTCCAGGTCTACGCCGGGGTCGATCCGCTCAACACGGACGACGCCGACGAGTTCTACGTCGACGACAACTCGGCCATCACGTTCCTCGACGGCGGGGCGGGCGACGACGTCTTCCAGTTCGGTCAGATGTTCGGCGCCGACCGGATCTCGCCCGACTACGTGGCACCGGGCGACGAGGTCGAGACCGTCGAGACCACCCTCGGCTTCTTGACCCGAGGCATCTCGTACTCGACGACCGCCTACGGCGGCGACGGCCAGGACCGGATGACCGTCTACTCGAACAAGGCCCTGCTCAAGCTGTTCGGCGAAGGTGGCAACGACGAGTTCGTCGTCCGGGCGTTCGTCATCGTCGGCACCAACGAGATCGCCACCAGCGACACCGAGCTCAACGGCGGCGACGGCGCCGACCAGATCGAATACAACATCAACGCTCCCGTCTCCATCGACGGCGGCGACGGCGTGGACACGGTCGTCATCATCGGCACCGAGGTCTCCGACAGCTTCGTGGTCACCCGCGACGGGGTCATGGGCGCCGGACTCAACGTCTCGTTCACGACCGTCGAGCGTCTCGAGATCGACGGACTCGAGGGCGACGACCACTTCTACATCCTCAGCACCCACCCGAAGATGGTCACGACGATCATCGGCGGCCTGGGAAGCGACACGTTCGACGTCGGCGGCGATGTCGTGACCGACATCATCGCCCTGTCGGTCGAGGGCGTCTCCGGCTTCATCAACCACGGCGTCATCAGCGACGACCCGGCCTACGACGCCATCTTCGCCGAGGGCGTTCGGCTCAACGTCGCCGGGGTCACCGGTGCCGTCCAGGTGGCCGAATCGGACGGCACGACGATCGTCCGTGAGGACGTCGCCGGTTCCACCGACAGCTACACGCTCAAGCTCGCGCTCACGCCGTCCGTCCCGACCGTGATGTACGTCACGATCGCAGCCGCGCCGTCGCCCTCCGCCGACGGCCAGGCCGACCCTCCCGGCTACTCGGCACAGGTGTCCATCGACGGTGGCGTCACCTGGTTCGACCACCTCGTCCTCACCTTCGACACCGAGGACTCCGGAGCCGACGCCTGGGGTCGCACGGTGACAGTCCTGGTCCGCGCCGTCAGCGACACGGCTGCCGAGGGCGAGCGGACCGTCGTCATCTCGCATTCGAGCATGAGCGACAACGCGGCCTTCGACCGCCTCAACATCCCCAACGTCGAAGTCCGTGTCATCGACGACGACCAGCCGGGTGTCGTGATCCTCGAGTCCGGTGCCGACACCAAGGTCATCGAGGGAGTCCTCGACGACACCTACACCATCGAGTTGACCACGGCGCCCGACACCGACGAGTTCGGAGACCCCGAAGAGATCGTGACGGTGACCCTCGAGGTCGATGCGACGCAGGTGACGTTCACCAGCGCAGATACCCGCTTCGACCCCCTCACGAACACGGTCACCTTCGACTCCAGCAACTGGAACATCCCCGTCCTGCTCACGGTGGTCGCCGTGAACACCGACGACGCCCCGGGAACCGACCCCCTGGTGGCCGTCGAGGACCGGTTGCTCCGGACGATCGTCCATCGCATCACGACCACGGGTGGCCGCTACAGCGGCGAACTCCGCGAGCCCGAGGTCGACGTCGACGTCCACGACAACGACGCCGGTGGGGTCATCGTGCTCCAGACCGACGACGCCACCTTGGTGTCGGCCACCACCGACGACACCTACACGATCCAGCTCACGAAGGCGCCGACGCACGACGTCGTCGTCACGCTGCTCAGCGACGGGAAGACGATCCTCACCGCCGCCTCGGATCCGTTCAACCGCTTCAGCGTGGTCGACGGCGTCCCGATGGTGACGTTCAACTCCTCGAACTGGGACGACCCGTTCGTGGTCCTCGTCCAGGCCAACCCGGCCGCCTCCACCGACGCCGGCAGCCAGCCGGTGCAGACCTTCCCGGCCCAGCCGCACCTCACCAACCGGATCCAGGGACCGCTCATCATCGAGGGTGGGTTCATCAAGGACCGGACGATCACGGCCGGCGTCCGCCTCCCGACCGAACTCGACGAACCGCTCCCGGTGCTCGAGATCGTGGTCGACGAGACCCAGCAGACCGACACGCTCAACGTGTTCAACGACGGCAGCGTGGCCGCAGGCACCGGCTCGCTCGGGTACGTGTCGGCCGACCAGGCCCACGCCCTCGAGCCCATCTACGAGGCGCTGACGACCACCATCGATCCCACCGAGTTCGGTCATCTGTTCGGCCTCGCCATGACCGGTGCCCCGCTCCCGCTCGACTACGCCATCCCGGGCGCGACCCCCGACGTCCGCTCCTACGACCGGGGCATCACGTTCCGCGAGATCGAGGTCTTCGACCTCTTCCTCGGATGGGGCAACGACACCTTCGAGGTCACCGACACCGTCGAGGGCGCCATCACCGTGATCCAGGGCGGCGGGGGAGACGACACGATCACCGTGACCGGTGGCGGCGGCCCCACCTCACCGCTGGTCATCTTCGGCGACACCAGCCAGGACGGCTCCTTCTACGACTCCCGTGTCGACACCGAGACGATCCTCACCGGTCGTGGGCGCCTGTTCACGAAGCCGGGCAACGACACCATCGACGCCAGCGCCATCGCCAACTCGGTGGTCATCTACGGCGGGCCGGGCGACGACGTCATCATCGGGAGCCAGGCCGGTGACCACCTGGCCGGCGGCTCGGGCGACGACACCATCTCCGGGCAGGGTGGCGACGATCATCTCTACGGCGACACCGGCTTCAACCTCGACCTGTCGACGCGACTGTCGCTCTCGACCCAGATCCTCCTGCTCGCCGTCCTGGCTGCCACGGGTGATGCGCAGCAGACGAGTGACCCCCTGACCGGGGGCGACGACACGATCTCCGGTGGCGACGGCAACGACCTCGTCTTCGGTGACATCGGTGTGGTCGACCAGGTCCCCGGCACCAACCGGATCCTGACGACCGGCGCGATCGCGGGGCTCACCAGCCACAGCATCAAGGTCGGTGGCTTCGACATCATCAGCGGGAACGCCGGGGACGACGTCCTCATCGGTGGTGCCCACGGCGACATCATCGACGGCGACACCGGTGCGGACCTGGTCTTCGGCGACGCCGTCGAGTTGGATCGCCGGGTCGGCGACATCACCGACCACCGATTCCAGACGCTGATCGGCGGGCATCTCTACAGCCGGACCGACGTCGACTTCGGTGACGCATCCATCACCTTCGACAACTCCGGGCAACTCTTGGTCGACGGCATCGCCCGCGACTACCGCTCGCTCGACGGGGTGCCCGAGTGGGCCTTCTTCGAGATCGTCGAGCTGTTCCATTCGTTCGCCATCGAAGCGGGGGTCGACCCGATCGCCGGACTCGCGTCCTTCGGCAACGACCACATCGCCGGTGGTGCCGGCGACGACGTGATCTTCGGTCAGCTGGGCGACGACACGATCCAGGGCGACGGCAACATCGAGAACGTGCTGTCCGGTCCGATGCCGGGTGCGCAGCGCGACGCCGCCAACGAGCTGGTCCTGGTTCCCTCGTTCGAGGCGACCACCGACGGCGACGACTACATCGAAGGCGGTGGCGGCGACGACGTCATCTTCGGCAACCTCGGTCAGGACGACCTCATCGGCGGCAGCAGCGACCTGTACTCGCTCACGGCTGCGTCGCAACGACCCGACGGGGCAGACATCATCTTCGGTGGCGCCGGCATCCGCATCCAGCGCAACGACACGGTCCACACCCTCTTCGCCGAGCCGAACAACCGGGACGCCGACGTGATCGTCGGTGACAACGGCCGGATCATCCGCATCGTCGGGACGAACGGGGTCGACGCCGACCCCACGGGCACCGACAACCTGCGCTTCAACCACGACACCGCGCCGGGTCGGGGGATGGTCGTCCGGGGCGTCGAGCTGCTCGACTACACGCCCGGTGGACCCGACGCCCGCCCCGACCGCTTCGGCCAGGGACCCGTCTTCGGCTGTGGGGCGGACATCGGTGCCGGCGACGAGGTCCACGGTGGGTCCGGCGACGACACCGTCTACGGCGGCTGTGGCGACGACGTCCTCTACGGCGACAGTGAGAACGACGACCTCATCGGCGGCTGGGGCAACGACTGGATCTCGGGTGGCACCGGTGTCGACGGCGTGATCGGCGACGACGGCCGGATCTTCACCTCCCGCAACCCGGCCGAGTGCCACGGTGGCGAGTGCACCCTCCCCGACGGCACGACCTGCGACCAGGGCACGGCTGGCTGCGGTGACGACGCCTTCACCCTCGACGGCGAGCCCCTGTACGGCATCGCCCCGGTCCCGGAGAGCGAACGCAACCGGTTCCTGACGACCGCGGGCTACACGCAGATGGCGACCATCAACGTGCCGTATCTGCTGACCAAGACCGTCGACCTCACGCCGTTCCACGGCACGCCCGACGGTGCCCACGACCCGGACTTCGACCCGAACCACCTCGACGACATCATCTACGGCGGCCTCGGCGACGACTTCCTCCACGGCGGTGCCGGCGACGACCTGATCTCGGGCGCCGAAGCCCTGGCCGAGGCCTACCTCCAGGTCACCGACGCCGACGGCGACGTCATCGGTGCGATCCGCAGCGACTTCGCTCGTCCGTACAACCCGGGGGACGCGCTCCGTTTCGACCCGGAGGCCAACGCCATCTCGGCCCTGATCGCCGACCTCGACCCGCACCCGAACGGGAACTTCGCCCTCTTCGACCCGACGCGGCCGCGCTACCCGATCGTCCTCGACACCGACGGCGAGCGCCTCGCCGGCTACGCCACCTCCGGCATGCTGTTCATCACCAGCTTCGCCACCGACGAGGGCACCTTCGAGAGCGGCGTCGAGAACGAGAACACGGCGGCCGAGTGGGACTACGGCGACGCCTACTCCGACGGCGACGACGTGATCTTCGGCGGCGACGGCAACGACTGGCTCGTGGGCGGCACCGGCCGCGACACCCTCTGGGGCGGCCAGGGCCACGACCTGCTCGACGCCTTCGACGACCACGCGGTGCCGGAGGACGAGCAGCGGCACGACCACTACCACCCGAGCCACGTGGACCGGGCCTTCGGCGGCGCCGGCTCCGACACGCTGATCGCCAACACCTACGCCGATCGGCTCATCGACTGGTCGGGCGACTTCAACACCTTCGTGGCCCCCGCCTACGCCACGCCGCTCACGATGAGCCAGCTCTTCTACCCCGGCCTCGACAACTTCCTCTACGACCTCTCCGCCGCCCAGGGTGCCGACCCGACGCGGCACATCGAGGGCTGCGACTGCGACGAACTCCTCTTCCCGGTCCTCGACGACGCCAACGGCGAGCCCTACGGCGAGATCGGTCTGGTCGACCCGTTCGACGCCGAGTGGGACGCCGCCACCGGCGGACTCGTCCAGCTGCCCCAGATCGGCAGCGATCCGACGTTCCTCACCGACCTGCTCACGGCCCTCGGGTTCGTGGACCCGGACCTGCATGCCTTCACGTTCGAGTCGTACACGTCGCCCGACGCCGCAGCCGCCCAGGTCTTCGTGGACGACGCCGTGGCCATGGCGGTCGGCTACAACCAGGTCACCGACGCCCTGGCCTCGCTCATCGCGGGGGTCGCGGACACGTTCGTCTCCCTCGTCGTCCTGCTCAACGACCTGGGCTACCTGCTCGGGTACCGACTCCGGCTCAACAACACGGTGCCGATCTCGATCCCGCACGTGAACGGCCTGGCCGAGTTGCTCCCCCTGCCGTTGCTCGCGCTGTTCACGACGCGGTCCATCGTCACCGACGACCTGCCCGACGGCATCGTCGGCTCGGCGTACGAAGCCACCCTCGAGGGTCAGGGCGCGGCGCCGCCGTACCAGTGGAGCGTGAGCGAGGGATCGCTCCCTCCCGGTCTCGACCTCGACGCCGAGACCGGCGTGATCTCGGGGCTCCCGACCACGGCAGGCAGCTACACGTTCACCATCGCCATGACCATCCCGTACGACGAGGACCTGCTGCTCAGGCCGGGCGTCGACCACCGGACCTTCACCATCGTGATCTCGGAGCTGCTCCGGACCACGACCGTGGCGCTGCCCGGTGCGGTCGTCGGCTCGTCCTACGCCGCCTCGTTGGATGCGTCCGGTGGCCTCGCCCCGTACCGGTGGTTCATCTCCGACGGTGCCCTCCCCGAGGGACTCACGTTGGCGCTCGACGGCACGTTGAGCGGCGCGGTCACCGGTGCCCCCGGCGTCTACACCGTCACGTTCACGGTCGTCGACGCGGCCAGCCCGATCCAGCAGGCGAGCGTCCAGCTCACGATCGAGGTCTTCGACGGCGCCGGGCTCGCACCGCTCCAGGTCGTCACCACCGCCCTGCCGGCCGCAGAGGTCGACGTGGCCTACGCGGTGCAGCTCGAATCGGCAGGCGGTCTGGGAACCCTCACCTGGGCGCTGGTGAGCGGAACCGTGCCGTCCGGCCTCGTGCTGTCGCCGTCCGGGGTGCTCAGTGGGACGCCGACCGGTCCGACGGGCGTGCACACCTTCACGGTGCGGCTCACGGACGGACTCGACCGGACCGTGACCCGGACGTTCACCCTCATCGTCGAGAGCCCACTCCGTGTCGTCACGACCACGCTGCCGAGCGCGACGGTCGGCGAGTCGTACGCCTTCGTGCTCTCGGCAGACGGGGG
>JBFIHN010000028.1:0-14763 GCA_041601775.1 Acidimicrobiales bacterium | reverse complement strand
TCCGGCGACGTTCGAGATCCTGCCGTGGGGTCCTCCCGACGATGACCGCAACTCGTCGGCCGCGATGTTCTGCGACATCTCGAACCTCGACGGCACGCCCTTCGCCGGCGATCCCCGACACGTGCTCAAGCGCAACCTGGCTGCCGCCCGTGATCGCGGGTTCCAGTTCTACGTCGCTCCGGAGATGGAGTACTTCTACTTCGAGTCCGGCGACGGGAAGTCGGCCCCGATCCCGCTCGACTCGGGTTCGTACTTCGATCTCACCACCGCCGACGTCGCCAACGACCTCCGCAAGAAGACGATCCACATGCTCGAGGCGCTCGGCATCCCCGTCGAGTACTCGTTCCACGAGGACAGTCCCAGCCAGCACGAGATCGACCTGCGTTACACCGACGCCCTGTCGATGGCCGACAACGTCATGGCCTTCCGCCTCGTCGTCCGGGAGATCGCCCAACAGGCCGGCGTCCACGCGACGTTCATGCCCAAGCCGTTGCAGGGCGTGCAGGGGTCGGGCATGCACACCCACGTGTCGCTCTTCGAGGGCGACACCAACGCCTTCCACGATCCCGACGACCCGTACCAACTGTCCAAGGTCGCCAAGTCGTTCATGGCCGGCGTGCTCCACCACGCCCGGGAGTTCACGGCGGTGACCAACCAGTTGGTCAACTCGTACAAGCGGTTGATCCAGGGCACCGGATACGGCAGCCAGACGCAGTTCGAGGCCCCGGTGCACGTCTCGTGGGGTCGCAACAACCGCTCGGCGCTGATGCGGGTCCCGGTGACCAAACCGGGCAAGTCGACGTCGACCCGGCTGGAGTACCGGGCCCCCGATCCGGCGTGCAACCCGTACCTCGCCTTCTCGGTGCTGCTCGCCGCCGGCCTCAAGGGCGTCGACGAGAACTACGAACTCCCCGCCGAGGCTGAAGCCAACGTCTGGGCGATGACCGATGCACAGCGTGCGGCGAGCGGGATCGAGGCATTGCCGGCATCGTTGGGCGAGGCCATCGACGCCATGGAACGCTCCGAGCTCGTCGCCGAGGCCCTGGGCGACCACATCTTCGAGTGGTTCCTCCGGAACAAGCGGGCCGAGTGGGACGACTACCGCTCGCAGGTGACACCGTTCGAGGTCGCCCGATATCTCCCGAGCTGGTGAACGGATCTCGCCGATGGAACCTCTGCTGGTCTTCCCCGACCCACCGCCGCCCGTCCTGTCCCAAGGGCTCGACCTCGGTGGCTACCCCTGGACGGGTGTCGGCTCCGAAGCCGACGTCGACCGCCTCGAACCAACCGACGGCTGGCCGGGTGCGGTCATCGTCGCGGTCACCGACCCCGAAGGGGCGCTGGCGTTGTGCCGTGCGATCCGCAAGGGCGACATCCCGCTCGAGCCGGTGCTGTTGATCGTCTCGTCCGAACAACTCCCGGGCCTCGACCTGCGCGAAGACCTCTTCGACGACTTCTGCGTGCTGCCGCTCCAGGCCGGCGAGCTCGACGCCCGCCTCAAGCACCTCTTCCACAAGACCGGGCGCGGCACCCGACCCGAGCTGGTCGAGTACGGCGAGCTCGCCCTCAACCTCGAGACGTACCAGGCGGCGATCTCCGGGAAGCCGCTCGACCTGACCTACATGGAGTACGAGCTGTTGAAGTTCTTGGCCTCGCACCCCGGCAAGGTGTTCACCCGCGAGACGTTGCTGTCACGGGTCTGGGGCTATGAGTACTACGGCGGCGCTCGGACGGTCGACGTCCATGTCCGTCGTCTGCGGGCGAAGCTCGGCGAGGAGCACGCCGGGCTGATCCAGACCGTGCGCTCCGTCGGCTACCGCTTCGGCCAGTCCCGCTGGATGGCCTGACACCGGAGCGTCCACTGCCGGAGCGTCATCGCTTCGCCGGGCGGCACCCGCCGAGCGGACTACCCGTTGAGGTCGAGGAGTTCGGAGTCCTGGTTCCGGCTGTCGACGTCGGTCCGCAGGACCCATCCGATGATGGCGGCACCGATGCCACCGGACATCAGCACGCCCACGGGGATCGCGACCAGCAGGACGACGACGATGATGGCGACTCCGATCATGGGGTCATGGTGCCAGATCAGCGATCGGCGGGGGCAACCGCCACCGCTTCGATCTCGACGCAGGCCCCGATCGGCAGCGCCTTGACCGCCACCGCCGACCGTGCGGGGCGATGGTCGCCGAGGGCCGCGACGTATGTGGCGTTCATGGCCGCGTAGTCGTCCATGTCGGTGAGGAACACCGTGGTCTTGACGACGTCGGCGAGGGTGGCGCCTCCCTGCGCGAGGACCGCTTCGAGGTTGGTCATCGCCTGGGCGAGCTCCGCCTCGAGGCCGCCGGCGACCAGCGCACCGTCGGCGATGCCGATCTGGCCCGAGGTGAAGACCAGGTCGCCGGAACGGACGACGGGTGTGTAGGGGCCAACCGGAGTGCTCATGCCCCCATCCTGCCCCACCCCGAATCGTCCCATCAGCGTTCTGGGTGCAGGATCGGTACTCCAGGTGGCAGATCGCGCACCCAGAAGCGGTCGTCAGGGTTCTGGGTGCAGGATCGGTACTCCAGGTGGCGGATCGCGCACCCAGAAGCGGCCGTCCGGGTTCGGGCTGGGGGTGCGAGGGGTTAGGGGGTGCGGAGGGGGATGGTCGTGGGCCAGCGGCCCGGGAGTCCCTGGTGGAGCCACACCGCCGCAGCCACAGCAGCGAAGACCGCGTCGCTGACCGGCAGCGCCGGCCCGGTCGACGGTTCGACGGTGATCTCGATGGGCGGCGTGTCGACGGCGCGCAGGATCCCGAAGGACCGGATGGTCAGGTCGTGGACCGTCCCCTCGGCGTCGACGACGATCGACTCCGACGTCACCCACGACAACGCCTGGTGGGCGGCGCCGATGCAGTACGAGCGCAGCACGACCTCGTCGAGGGGGTCGCCGGCCGCGACCGACACCTGGATCGAACCGTCGCTCCCGATGCTCGCCGAGGCGGTGCCACCGCCGGGCTGGGCGACCGGTTCCACGGAGGCGCGCACGGCGGCGGCCAACGCCGTGGCCTCGGCCCAGCCAGCGCCACGCAGTTCGACCGAGGTGGGTGGACCGGCGACGTCGACCTCCTCGACCTCGACGTCCGGCAACACCGCCCGGATCGCGTCGACGATCCCCGGCGTCCGGGCGACCCGAACGACACCACTGCCGTCACGTCGCAGGCCGGCGGCGAGCGGCGGCCGTTTGGGCCCGAGCCGGACGACGTCCTCTCGGCTCCAGAGCGCACGGACCGTGCGGTCGTGTTCGTCGGCGAGCCGGACCGCGTCCGCGGGGACGGGTGACGACTCCTTGGCCCCGAAGGCCCCGCCGTTGGCCAGCGGGTCCGCGGCATCGCCACCCGGTGTCGCCCACGAGGCATCGGTCTCGAGATAGCCGGGTTCGACCCATGACGTCTGGAGCACGACATCCCAGTCGCCGTCGGGGACCGGGATCGGTGGCTCGCTGTCGGCCGTGGTCCGGCGGCCCTGCACCTTGCCCGCAGCCCGGCGTGCCGCTTCGACGCTCTCGCCCAGGGTCCACGTGCCGGCCGGGTCCAAGACGGCGACCAGGGCATCTCGTGGCGCGGTGTCGTCGGCGAAGCCGCCGTGACCGAGCGCCACGGCCGGGGCAACGGTCTGGGGTCCGCCGCCCTCGAGTTCGGCTCGCCGCGCCGCCGCATCGAGGTCACGCTCGGCGCTCGGTGTGCCGAAGGCGTCCCAGGCGTCGAGGATCGTGCGCCATCCGGTGCATCGGCACACGTGGGCGAGCAGCGCCTGCTCGACTTCGTCGTGGCCGGCGTCGGGCTTCTTGGCCCGGAGACCGGCGAGGCGACAGATGATGCCCGGCGTGCAGAACCCGCACTGTGACGCGCCGGTGTCGCAGAACGCCTGTGCCCACGTGTCGGCGTCGGTTAGTGCCCCGGCGGTCGTGACCGAGCGCCCCCGGATCCGGCGGACCGGGGTCACGCACGCAACACGCGGAGCACCGTCCACCAACACCGTGCAACAACCGCACTGCCCCTGGGGACTGCACCCGTCCTTGGGGCCGACCTCGCCCTGGTGCTCGCGGAGTGCCTCGAGGAGGGTGACGTCGTCGGGGACGTCGACTGCGACGCCGTCGACGACGAGGGGTGTCCGACCGCCGGCCGGCACCCCGGTCTGTGGGCTGTCGCCGATGTCGGTGGCCATGCCCGCCACACTACGGTCGGCCCCGATGAGCAACCGATTGCCCCGCCGCCACTTCCTCCTCGGCGCTGCGGCCACCACCGTGTTGGCGGCCTGCAGTTCCGGCTCCGGCTCCGGCTCCGGCGATGGCCCGAGCGCCACCGATGGCACCGACGTCTCGCTCGACCCCGACGACCTCTCGGTGGTGCGGTTCTTCGGCCCGTACTTCGCGGCCGGGGAGATGGCCCGGATCCCCTTCGGGCTCTCCGACAGCGCCGGACTCCTCCCCACGGAGGTGTTGCCGGGGAACGTGACGCTGTCGGTCAAGAACCCCGACGGCGACGTCGTGGCCGAGGGGCTCACCGCGGTGCTCCGCACCGACGGACTCCCGCGGCCGTATTACGCGTTCGAGTTCACCCCGGCCAGCCCCGGGTTCTACGACTTCACCATGGACGTCGAAGGCGCCGAGGTGATCAGTCAGTTCCAGATCATCGAGGCGGATGCGGCCGAGATCGCCGACCGGGTCGGGCCCGGCGACGTCATGCCCGCGCTCGTCACCCCGACGGTCGACGACCCGCAGGACGTCACCCCGCTCTGCACCCGCGAACCGATGTGCGCCCTGCACGACCGGACCGTGGCTGACGTCGTCGGCAACGGTCCGATGGCGCTGCTCGTGGCGACGCCGGCCTTCTGTCAGACCGTGATCTGTGGTCCGGTGCTCGACGTCATGCTCGGCCTCATCGACGAGTACCCCGACGTCACGTTCCTGCACGCCGAGGTGTACACCGACCCGTCGAAGAACCAGGTCCCGCCGGTCATCGAGGACTTCGCTCCGGTCGTGAGCGATCTCGGCCTGCCGTACGAACCCGTGCTGTACGTCGTCGGTGCCGACGGCGTGGTCCGCGACCGTCTCGACTACATCTTCGACGCGTCGGACATGCGGTCGAGCCTCGACGACGTCGTCGTGTGAGCCTCGACGACGTCGTAGTGTGACGATCCAGACAGCCGGAGGATTCGGTCAAGTCGGAAGCGGAGCACATGTCAGAGGGACTGCTACAGAGCCTCGCAGGCAGCGTGGGATCGACGATCGTGCACGTCGACGACGTCACCGACGTTGCGCTCGAACTGGCCGATCGTCTGGACGGCGAGCTGGTCGAGGGCGACCAGGCGTTCGTCGAGGCGGTCCGCCGCCGACACCTCGGGCTCGGCGAACGGGTCAGCGCCCACGCGGCGCTCGAACTGCGTGTCCGGGACGAGTCGGCCCCGCCGGAGCATCACGTCGTCAACGACCTGGGCGGACTGCGGTCGCTGGTGCGTCGCATCGAGGCAGCCGACCATCTGGTCGCCGGTGCGCGATCCGACGCCAGCGACCGGGCCGGCGCTGCCAGCGGGCTCGCCGTGCACCCGACCTCGATCCGCGACGCCGCAGCCGAGGTGTGGAGCGCCCGCGCCAAGGTCGCCGAGTGCCAGGCCGAGACCGATCGTCTGGTGGCCGAGACCGACACGACGACGCAACCGGAGACGCCGGCATCCGGTCTCCGGGCCACCGACGCGGCGGGCGGATCCGACCCGGCCGACGAGGAGCCGAGGACGTTCGCCGGATGGCGTCTCACGGACCGCGACGAGATCCGCTGGGCGGCGGTCGTCGTCGTTGCGGCGGTCGCGATCGGCGTCCTGGTGCTGGTGCTCACGGGCAGTCCCCTCGCGCTCGCCGCACCCGGCGTGGCCATGTGCTGGGCCGTCGTCCTCGTCGTGCGTCAGCGTGACGACGCCTACGACGAGGAGATGGCCAGTCGCAACCTCGCTGCCGTGTCGCGGCTGACCGATCAGGCCTACGGAGGTGCCGGTCTGGCGTCGGCAGAAGACCCCGAGCCCCCGACGGTCCTGGCCGCTCGCCGTGCGCTGGCCGAGGCCGAGGATCGTCTCGCCTACGCGGAGTCCTCGTGGCGTTCGCTCGTCGGCCCCGACGCCGACGTGGACGATGTCGAGTCGGTCGTCCAGGCTCGTGATGCCCAATACGGCGTCAGCGACGAGGTCGTCGCCCAACTCCCGACGCTCCGGGCTGCAGCCGCGCACCGGCGCCGTCTACGGGCACAGTGGAAGCTGGCCTGGTGGGCCCTCGACCGTCCGGTTCCCGCCGACGCCGAGGCGCTCGAGCGCATCGATGCGCTGCGCGACGAGGGCATCACCGAGATCTCGGTCCCCGCGTTCACGGCCGGCGCCCTCACCGACCACGAGCGGGTGCTGCTCGATCAGTTGGCGCAGGGGCGGTCCGACGACGAGCTGCGCGCGGCCGCCGCGAGCTCGTTCGCCCCGGTCGTCGTGGTCGACGCCGACGGCGTGATCAGCAGCGAACGCCTCCGAGCGGAGACCGCGCAACTCCCCAGCGATGTCCGCTTCGTCGTGGTGGCCCCCACCCACTGACGGTGGGCGGGAGCGTGGGTTCTACGAGAAGCTGGAGCCGCAGCCGCAGGTCTTCTGGGCGTTGGGGTTGTTGATCGAGAACCCCGACTCGAGGCCGTCCTTGAAGTCGAGGGTCGCGCCCTCGAGCATCAGAGCGCTCGACGCATCGACCACGACCCGGACGTCGCCGTACTCGGTGACCTTGTCGTCGTCGGCGACGTCGGTGTCGAAGAACATCTCGTAGCTGAAGCCCGAGCAGCCGCCGGGCCGAACCGCGACTCGGAGCGCCAGTGCGGAATCGCCCTCTTCGTCGATGAGGTTCTTGACCTTGCCGGCCGCAGTGTCCGTGAGCGTGATCATGGTGTCAGCGTATCTCCTGTGGTGTCGGGTGCGTCATCCCGGCGCGGGGGTGGCGTGGAGTTCGACCTGGCACGGCGTCCGGTCGGTGAGCGGATGGAAGCCGGTGACCGCAGCGTCGCCACGACCAGCCACGAAGCCCTCGACCATGCCCCGGTGCATGCTGCACACCAGGTCGGGGTGGGCCTCGGCCAGTTCGCGGAACGGGCAGTGCGCGAACGCGATGGTCACGTCGCTGTCGTCGTCGACCCGTGCCGGGTCGAAGCCCAGCCCCTCGAGTTCGCGTTCGAGGGCATCGGCGCAGGCCAAGGACGAATCGGCGGCTGCTGCGGCGGCACCACCGTGGTCTCGCCCGGCGTCGGCGAGGTCGTCGGGATCGAGGCCGCCCGCCACGGCACCGGCCAGCAAGATGCGGGTCACCAGCGGGAAGACCGGCGGTTCGAGACCGAGGCTCGGCGCGTCGTCGGCGATCGCGTAGCGGTGTTGAGGACGGCCCACGGCGCCGGTGGCGGCCGCGGTCACGTCGACGATGCCCAGGTCGCGCATCCGCTCGAGGTGGGGGCGGACCGTGTTGGGATGCAGGTCGAGCGTCTCGGCGATCTCCGCGGTGGCGAGCGGTCGGGGCGATCGCGCCATCTCGAGGTAGATGGCGTAGCGCGTGTTGTCGCCGAGGGTCTTGAGGATCTCCAGCCGAGGAGTCCCACGTCGGGAGACGGCGTCACGCACACCGATGATGCTACCGGTGCCGGGCCGCTGGTTTCCACGGAGAGTGCCGGTAGAATTCGGCCATGCCTGACAACGTTCCGGTCACGATCGACGATGTCCGATCGATGCTGCGCGGGGTGATCGACCCGGAGCTGGGGAGCGACATCGTCGAGCTGGGCATGGTCCGAGACGTCGCGGTCGACGGCGGCGAGGTGACGGTGACCATCGCCCTCACGACGTCCGGTTGCCCCCTCCGCGCACAGATCCAGAAGGACGTGCGTACCCGGGTCGGGTCGCTCCCCGGCGTCGATCATGTGACGTTGGCGTGGGACGAGATGAACCAGGACGAGCGGGCGCATGCGATGGAGCGGGCGCGCTTCAAGATCTCCGAACGCACCGAGGACTCGTCGGTCGGCCCCGCGACCAAGGTCATCCTGGTGGCGTCGGGCAAGGGCGGTGTCGGCAAGTCGTCGGTCACGGTCAACCTCGCTGCGGCCATGGCCGCCCGTGGCCTCAAGGTGGGCGTGCTCGACGCCGACATCTGGGGCTTCTCGGTGCCGCGTCTGCTCGGCGTGACCGGCCGCCTCGGTGGTCAGGTCATCGACGACAAGAAGTTCATGGTCCCCAACGAACGGACGATCGGCTCCGGGCTGTTGCGGGTGGTCTCGATGGGGTTCCTGGTCGAGGACGAGGAATCGGCGCTGATGTGGCGTGGGCTCATGCTCAACCGTGGGGTCCAGCACTTCCTCCAGGACGTCGTGTGGGGCGACGATCTCGACTACCTGCTCGTCGACATGCCGCCCGGCACCGGCGACGTGCAGATGGGCGTGGCGAAGCTCATCCCGCGAGCCGAGGTGCTGGTGGTCACCACGCCTGCAGTGAACGCACAGAAGGTCGCGGCGCGGGCCGTGTCGATGTCGCGCAAGAACTTCCTCCGGGTGGCGGGCGTGGTCGAGAACATGAGCGCGTTCGTGTGCGACCACGGCGAGCGCTACGAACTGTTCGGATCCGGCGGCGGCCAGAAGCTGGCCGACGACGCCGGCGTCCCGCTGCTCGGCCAGATCCCGATGGAGCCCGACGTCTCGGTCACCGGCGACACCGGCGAGCCCGTCGCCCTGCGGGATTCACCGGCCGGCGACGCATTCCGGGCCCTGGCCGAAGTCGTGGTCACCGACGCCGTGGCGCAACCCGACATGGCGGGATGTTCGGCCCGGATGCTCGACGCTGCCGTGGCCTCGCTCGACGCCCTCGACCTCTGACCTCGGCCGTGCGACCTCAGGTCGTGACCTCCGCCGTGTGACCTCAGGTCGGGCGAGAGGCCGACCCCGTCGTGGCGGCGCCCCCCAGCACCACCACTGACGGAGTCGGCAGCGAGGGAGGTCTCGTCTCTCGATCCGGCAGCCCTCCATCACGCGAGACGAGCATGCCCCCTCGGGCGTCCACCGCGGTTTGGCCGCGGCTTTGCTCGCCGCCATCGTGGCCGAGGGTCTGGGTTGACTTCCATGGCCCGTTCGGGTCAATCGTGTGCACGCGCGGCGGGCCTGGTCGGGCTAGGCGGTCCAGTCGCCGTCGGCCGCCGCGCCCGAGACCTGCTTCTCGTCCGCCAACTTCAGCAGGTGCGCGTGGACCGACTGGGCCGCGCGGGGGACGAGTTCCTCGATCAGGTCCGGGTAGAGCTGGGCGACGATGGTGGCGATGGTCGTCGTGCCGGCCTCGCGGACGGCGGCGAGGACCTGGGCTTCGCGCTCGAGGCGGTGGGCCACGTACTCGTCGATCGCGGCCAGCGGTTCGGTCAGCAGGTGCCCGTGTCCCGGGGCGATGGCCTTCAGGCGCTTGATTCGGACCTTGTCGAGCGACTCGAGATAGGCGGCCATGTCGCCGTCGGGCGGGGCGATGACGACCGTGGACCCCTGCATGATGTGGTCACCGGAGAACAGGGTGCGCTCTTCCTCGAGGAAGTAGCACAGGTGGTTCGATGCGTGGCCCGGGGTGTGGATCACCCGGATCCGGAACTCGGTGGCCTCGATGAAGTCGCCGTCGGCGAGCGTCCGGTCGACCGGGATGTCGTCGCGTGCGTCGAACGCGCAGATCTCGGCGCCGGTGCGATCCCGGAGCGCCGCCGCGCCGGGTGCATGGTCGGGATGCGTGTGGGTGAGCAGGATCCACCGGATGCGGTCGCCGCCACATCCGGCGATGGTGTCGAGGTGTTCGGCCGAATCCGGTCCCGGGTCGATCACCGCGATCTCGTCGATGCCGACGAGGTACGTGTTGGTGCCCGGGCCGGTCATCGCGCCGGGGTTGTTCGCGACGATGCGCCGGATGTAGGGGCTGAGCGCGGACGCGACCTCGTGGACGATCGGTTTCGGGAGGTCTTCCTCGAGGTCGTCGGTCATCGTGCGTGCTCCCCGGCCAGGCGCAGCGCGGCCATCGCATGGTCGACGGAGTCGTGTCCGACCAGGAGCCGGATGCTCTCCACCGTTGGTTCGATCAGTTGGATTGCGTCAGCCTGCCAGGATTCGAGCGCGTCGGTGGGAGCCCACCACGAGGCGTCGATCGCTTCCCATCCGTCGGCTGATGCCGACTGGCCTCGGGGCATCGGCACCGCGAAGAAGCGGGTGTCATAGCGGCGAGGCGACTCGGCCGGGGTGATCCACTGCGCGAAGTAGGTCATCTGCTCGAGCGGCAGCCGGAGGCGGTGATCCCGACACACGTCGAGCAACGATGCCGCACCCCGTTCGAGGTCGGCGCGCAGGCCGTCCTCGTCGGCGAGGACCGGGTGGCGGTCGTCGACCGGTTCGCCGTCGACCGTGGCCACGAACACGCCGGCCTCCTCCAGGCACTCGCGGACGGCGGCGATCCAGTAGGACCGGCCCTTCGCGTCGACGCCGAGTGCCGCCGAGGCCGCGTCGTCGCCGAAGTCGGTGAACGTGTCCCATCCGGGGTCGTGGTCGCCGTCCTCGACCGCGCCGCCGGGGAAGACGTGGGCACCGGGAACGAAGGGGGTGTCGGTCGAGCGGCGCAGCAGGAGCACCTCGACGCCGTCGCGGTCGTCGGGGGTGTCGCGGAGCAGCATCACCGTCGCCGCTGGTCGCGGCGTGACGGGGGTCATCAGGCTCAATCGAGCTCCCGCCGGTCCGGCGGGTCCTCCCACGACTCGGCATCCCACACGTCGGCCTGGGGGCTGTTCGGGCCACCGCCGAAGCCGCCGGGCCGGCCGAATCGACCGAGCAGGATCGGCCCGGCCGAGAAGCGGCTCCGGAGCCGGTTCCGGACCAGGGCCCTCGTCGGCGGGAACAGCAGGAACAGGCCGACCGCATCGGTGAGGAAGCCGGGGGTGAGCATGAGCGCGCCGGCGCCGAGGATGAGCACCCCGGTGATCAGCTCGTCGGTCGGGAGTTGGCCGCCCGCGACCTTCGCGTTCGCCCGGCGCAGGGCGTTGATGCCTTCGCGCTTGACGAGCCACGCGCCGACGATGCTGACGAGGATGATCCACAACAGCGCGGCGCCGAAACCGATGGCGGAGGACACCTCGACGAACAGGTACAGCTCGATGATCGGGACGACGAGAAACGCGATCATCAGGAGTCCGAGCACCGCTCCAGGCTATCGACGGGTGCGGGAATCGCTGCTGTAGCGTCCCTGCGATGTCCGAGTCGTCCGAGAACGCCCCGTCGACGTCCGTGGCATCGTTCTGGAACCGGATCCTGCCGACGACGATCCTGGGGTTGGCGTCGCTGCTGTTCTTCATGTCGATCGCCGCAGCGTTCTCGGGCGCGGCGCTGTTCGCGTACTACCGCTTCGAGCTCGACGAGACCCGCCAGCGCGTGGTCGAGGTCGAGTCGAAGATCGCCGACCAGGTCGAGTCCGGCAAGCAGATCATCGAGGCCGACACCGAGACCGCGAAGGGTGAGATCGAGGCCCTGCTCGACGAACTCGAGCAGTTCGCCGCCAGCGGCCAGACCCTCGACGAGCTGCTCGACGGTGTCCGCGACTCGGTGTATCTCGTGTCCACCCTCGACGAGAACGGCCAGCCGTCGGTCGGGACGGCGTTCGTCCTCTTCAGCGACAGCGAACGGTCCTTCCTCGTGACGTCCTACACCACCGTCCGCGCCGCCACGGCCGCCCCCGGGCCGGCCCTGTCCGTCCGGCGCGGCGCCGACGAGATCGGCGTCCAGCTCAACTCGTGGGATCCGGGTCGCGACCTCGCACTCCTGGTGGCCGAGGACGCGCCCAACCTGCCGCCGATCGAGATCGCCGATCCCTCCAGCGTGACGGCAGGCGACCGAGCGTTCGCCGTCGCAGGCCTCGGGAGCAGCGGCGCATCGATCGTCCAGGGCACGATCATCGACGTCGCCGCCAACGCCATCAGCAACGACGTCCCCGTCGGGCCGCAGTTCCAGGGTGGGCCGATGCTCAACTCGAGCGGGCAGCTCATCGCGATCTCGTCACGGGCCTTCGCTCCCCTGGGATTCCCGGCCGACTCGGTGTTCTTCGGGGTCCCGGTGCGCGAGGCCTGCGCCGAGGTCGTGCAGTGCCCCGCCGACCTCACCGGCTAGTCGCCCTCACCGGCCAGTGGCGGTCAGTCGTCGTCGCAGAAGAGGCCAGAGCAGGGCACCGTCGTGGTCGTGGTGGTCGACGTCGTGGTGGTCGAGGTCGTGGTGGTCGACGTCGTGGTGGTCGGCTCCGGGACGACCGGCGGTTCGAGGCCCACGACGAAGGGGCCGCCGGCGCCCGTCGGCGTCAGCGCCGACCGGGCGCTGGGGCTGAACCCACGTCGCTCGCGTTGCAGTTCCTCGCTCGCTGTTTCGCGGATCGGCGCCGGTTCGAAGAAGTCGGTGACGGGGACGCCCTCGAGCGCGGCCAGCATGAACCGTTGCCACGCACGGGCGGGAAACGATCCGCCGGTCAGGTTGACGCCCTTGACCCGGAACCGGCTCCGGTCGGCCTCGGCCCGGGGTGGCGGATCGAAACCCATGAACACCGCGGTCGACAGGGTGGGCGTGTAGCCGACGAACCAGCCGTCCTTGTTGTCCTGCGCGGTGCCGGTCTTCCCCGCCGCCGGTCGGTTGATCCCTCGCCCGCTGGCGGTTCCCGACACGAGGACGCCACGGAGGACGTCGGTGACGTTGTCGGCGGTCGCTTCCTTGAGCACCTCGTCGCCGTCGGGGACCGACCGGTCGACGAGGAGCGTCCCCTCCGGGTCGAAGACCCGCACGACCGGCGTCGGTGCGACCCGCACGCCGCGGTTCGCGAACACGCCGTAGGCCGAGGCCATGCCCAGCGTGGTGACCTCGCGGGAGCCGAGGGCGATCGACAGGCCGCTGCCGTCGACCTCGGGGACGATCTCGCGGACGCCGAGACCGAGTTCGTTGGCCAGGTCGACGACCTCGTAGGGGCCGACCTGTTCCATCAGACGCACGTAGACCGTGTTGACCGACTGCTCGGTCGCGGCCCGCAATGTCATGTTCCCGTAGGTGGCGCCGCCGTAGTTCTGGGGGGAGTAGTCGCCGATCGTGAGCGGGCCGCCGCTGTAGACGGCGTCGGGCGTGATGCCCTGTTCGAACGCCTCGGCCAGGACGAAGGGCTTGAACGACGACCCGGGCTGGCGCCCCGACGAACCCGCACCCGTCGCGATGTTGGCCTCGGTGAGGCCGAAGTCGCGGCCCCCGACCAGGGCCCGGACGAAGCCGGTGGGCGGCTCGACCGCGCTGATCGACATCTGGAGTTGATGGATGACCTCGGTGCCGTCGTCGGCCAGCGTGACCACGGCCGGCACGCCGTCGATGGTCTCGGCGACCGTCGCCTCGGCCTGCGCCTGGACCGCGGGGTCCAAGGTGGTGAAGATTCGGAGCCCGCCGCGGTAGAGCAGCTCCTCCGAGCCGAGCTCCGCGGTCAGGTACTGGGTCAGGTACTGGATGAACCACGGGTACTGGGTCCCGGCGATCTGCGGCGTCCGGATGATCGTCGCCGGCCCGGGCGGTTCACCCTGCGTGTCGATCCAGACCGACTGGGCGACGGCCTCGGCGTGTTGTTCCGGAGTGATCAACTCCTCGCTGAGCATGGCGTCGAGGACCGAGACCCGCCGGATGTCCGCCGTACCCGGGTCGACCCTCGGATTGAAGGCTGACGGTGCCGGGATGATGCCGGCCAACAACGCGGCCTCGGAGATGGTGATGGTGTTGATGGCCTTGCCGAAGTACACCTGCGCTGCCGCACCGATGCCGTAGGCGCCCTCGCCGAAGTACACGATCGACAGGTACTCGTAGAGGATCTGCTCCTTGGACAGTGAGCGGTCGAGTTGCGACGCAAGGATCGCTTCACGGATCTTGCGGTTGATCGTGCGCTCGTCGCCCACGCCGTAGGCATTGCGGGCCAGCTGCTGGGTGATGGTCGAACCGCCCTGGGCCAGCTCGCCCTGTTGGACGTCGGTCACCAGGGCGCGGATCGTGCCCCGGACGTCGACGCCACCGTGGTTGTAGAAGTTGCGGTCCTCGGCGGCGATGACCGCGGACTTCATGACCTCGGGGATGTCGTCGGGCGCGACGGGGATGCTCTGGTCGAACTGCTGGTACACGTGGATGAGGTCGCCGTTGACGTCGTAGACCTCGCTGAACTGGATGGCCTCGAGCTGTTCGGGTTCGGGGATCGACGCCGGCAGCGGCAGGAACAGGTTCGTCGCCAGGAGCACGCCGGCGGACACGACCGGCGTGAGGAGCGCGACGATCACCAGCGCGGTCGCGACGTGGAATCCCTCCCCGATGCGTGAACGAACAGACATCAATCAGTCATTCTCGCTGCTCGCTGCCAGCGTGTCGCATCGCGCCCACCGACCGACCGACCCCGCTGTCCATCCGCCCCTCCCCACCCTCCCGTTCTGGTGGCATCTGGCGTCATCTGGTGGTTGCCGTCGTTCACCAGAACAGGGCCGGTCTGGTTCTGGTGGCATTTGGCATCATCTGGTGGTTGCCGTCGTTCACCAGAACGGGTGGTGGGGGTGGGGCTCGTAGAGTCGTCGGGCGTGACGACCACTGACGACGTGCCACCGGCGGACCGACCGCCGTCGGTCGACCGACTGGCCCGGTCGCTCGCCGACACGGGCCTCCCGCATCCGCTGCTCGTG
>JBFIHN010000027.1:0-15030 GCA_041601775.1 Acidimicrobiales bacterium | reverse complement strand
TCTTCGATGTTGACGTCCTTGAACGTCACGATCTGCACCTTGGAGACGAACCGTGTCGTCCGGTACATGTCCCAGACCCACGCGTCGCGCAAGGTGAGCTCGATGAACGGGGTCCCCGTGTCGTCACGGACGACTCGTTCGACCTCGTTCGCGAGGTAGAAGCGCCGCTCGGTCTCGACGACGTAGGCGAAGGTGGGGCTGATGTCTTTGTACTCGCGGTACAACTGCAGTTCGATGTCGGCCTCGTACTGCTCGAGGTCGTCGGTGCTCATGCGGGGCACCGTAACCCGCAGGGGGTGACAGCGTCGGTGACTAGAGGTACGCGAGGCGCCCGGGAGGCCAGACCCGGGCCAGGGCCCGACCGACGATCGAGTCGGTGGGGACCGGGCCGAAGCGTCGGCTGTCCTTCGAGTTGGTGCGGTTGTCGCCCATGACGAAGACGTGGGCGTCGGGCACCGTCGTGGCGGGGAACACCGACGGCCCGACGGTGTCGTCCAGATAGGGCTCGTGGAGGTGCCGGCCGTCGATGTAGACGCCGTCGGATCGCCCCTCGATCGTCTCCCCCGGCAGCCCGACCACCCGCTTGATGAGCTCGGAGTCCTCGGGACGGACGACACCGACCGCCTCCAGTGCGTCGCGTCCCCACCGGAGGACGACGAAGGAGCCGTCGTCGTCGGGGTCGGCATCGGGGTCGTCGAACACGACGACGTCGCCACGACGCGGCTCGTGCAGCTCGTAGGCGGTACGGGACACGACGACGCGGTCGCCGGCGGTGAGCTGGGGTTCCATCGACGCCGACGGGATGAAGAACGCCTGGGCGACGAACGCCTTGACGAAGATCGCGATGAGCGCGGCGACGAGGACGAGGACCGGGATCTCGATCAGGAGCCGCCACGGCGACGGGTCGGCCTCGGCGGGATCGAGCGGACGCAACCGGGCGTCGGGCTCACCCGAACGCATGCCCCGCCAGTCGATCATGGGCCGTCCGAGTCTGCGTGTGCGCTCGGAGCCCGGCTCTAGAAGTCGCGCTTCTCGCGGACCTTGGCCCGCTTCCCGATGCGGTCGCGCAGGTAGTAGAGCTTGGCGCGACGCACGTCGCCGCGGGTGACCACTTCGATCTTGGCCACGACCGGCGAGTGGACCGGGAAGGTCCGCTCGACGCCGACGCTGTTGGAGAGCTTGCGGACGGTGTAGGTCTCGCGGACGCCGGCGCCCTGACGCTTGATCACGACGCCCTTGAACTGCTGGACCCGCTCCTTGTTGCCTTCGACCACGCGGACGTGCACGTTCAGCGTGTCGCCCGGGGCGAAGTCGGGGATGTCGTCGCGGAGGTTGGCGCGGTCGACGAGATCGGTGGGGTTCATGGCAAGGCTCTGTTCGTCAGAATTGGGTCGGCCAGATGGGTCCGGGGACACCCGGACCGGCGAACCGGACAGTGTAGAGGTGACTCCCCCACCGCCACCAACCGCTCGTTCGACCAGGGCGCATCACCCGAGCACGCTGTCGACCTCGGCGACGAGGCCGAACTCGACGAGCACCGCCCGGTCGTGGGCATCGACGCCCCGCCGGCGCAACAGATCGGGCCGCCGGCGGGCGGTGCGCACGAGGGCCTCGGCGTGACGCCACCGTCCCACCCGACCGTGATCGCCCGACCGGAGCACCTCGGGGACGGCGTGTCCCCGGAACTCCGCCGGCCTCGTGTACTGCGGGTACTCCAGCAGTCCGGACGAGAACGACTCCTCGGTCGCGCTGGTGTCGTTGCCCATCACTCCCGGAACCAGCCGTCCGACGGCTTCGAGCACGACCATCGCGGCCACCTCGCCCCCGGCGAGCACGTAGTCGCCGATCGACAGCTCACCGTCGCACCAGTGGTCGACGACGCGCTGGTCGACGCCTTCGTAACGGCCACAGAGCAGGGAGAAGCCGCCCGACGCGGCCAGGGTCCGGGCCCGGTCCTGGTCGAGGGTGTCGCCACCGGGACCCAGGAGCAGCAACGGCCGCGGCGGATCCGCCGCCTCGATCGCCGCCACGAGCGGCTCGGGCTTGAGGACCATCCCCGCACCGCCACCGAAGGGTGCGTCGTCCACCGTCCGGTGCACGTCCTCGGTGTGGGCCCGCAGGTCGTGGGCGCGCACGTCGAGCAGCCCGTTGTCCTGGGCCTTGCCCAGCAGGCTCTCGCCCGCGAACGAGGTCACGAGGTCGGGGAAGATGGTGAAGACGTCGATGCGCACGGGTCCGCCACGCTACGGCGGCGTGCACGCACGCGCCGGATCGTCAGGGTTCCACCGTGACCGTCGCGACCATGTCCGGGTGCAGGCTGCAGAACAGGGAGTACTCGCCCGGCTCGTCGAAGCTCACCGCGTAGTTCGAGCCGGGATCGAGCAGACCCGAGTCGAAGCGGTCCAACGACGGGCTCGACGGCGTCCCCGCGGTCACGGTGTGCGGGACCGAGTCGACGTTGCTGAAGAACAGCGACTGCCCGACCTCGGTCCGGAGCTCGCCACCGAAGAGGAAGTCCGAGATCAGCGACTGCACCGCACCGTCGGGGAAGTCCGAGCCTCGGCTCTGGCGGGAGTCGAGCATCTGGTCTTCGGTCGTGTCCGGCGCGATCGTCGCGTTCCACATCCCGAAGACGCCGAGTTGGTTGTCGTGGTCCGGGGCGACCCAGGCGTGGATCATCCATCCGAGCGCGGCCGAGAAGCTCCCGCCACCGGCCTCGCACTCGCTCTTGGGCACGAACGTGTCGCGCCCCTGGGCGTTGCCACGGCACAGGTTGTAGTGGATGTGCCAGTTGTCGAGGGGTCCGGCGAAGGTCTCGGGATGGTCATCACCGATGACGCTCGGCGGGATGATGAACGACGTCCCGACCAACCGCATCGGCTCGCCGTCCCAGACACCGTCGCGACACTGGCCGACCGGGCCTGCGGGCATGGTGCCGTCGGCCAGGGCATAGAGCAGGATCTCGGGTCGCGACGGGTCGAACCCGTCGGCGATCCACTCGGCCTTGTAGAAGTGCGACCCCATGTTCGGGGTCTGGATCCGATCGGACGTGAACCCCTCGGCGCAGGCCGAACCGACGTCCTCGTGGGCGACGGCGAACGCCCGCAGCGCTCGGAGCTGCCCGACGAGCTCCTCGAGTTCGGCGTCGGTCATCTCCAGTGCGGCGGGGATCGGGTCGCCGCTTTCGTGGAGGGCGACCAGTTCGTCCATCGAGCACGGCAGCTCCGACTGCAGGCAGCGGACCTGATCGCCGAGGGGACCTTCGACCAGGGTGGGGACCACCCCTTCGCTGTGCTCGCGGAACACATAGCGCGAGTACCCGGGGGCGCCTCCGGCGGAGAACTCGAGGCCGTCGGGGAACTGGGCGTCGGCGCCGGCCTGGTCGAACGCTGCCGCCTCGGCGACGTAGGCGTTGAGTTGGTCGACCGTCTCCGTGTCGATGGACGTGGTCGTCGTGGTCGTCGCGGTCGTCGTGTCCGTGCTGTCCGACGCGTCGAGGTCGTCGGACCCCGCGCAGGCGGCGACGACGAGGGCGCCCGCGCCGATGACGGAGAAAATCCGCTTCACGTTCGATGTCCCCTTTCGCACCGTTTCGGTGCGACGCCGCCCCAGGCCGATGGCCAGGGTATCAGCCCAAGTCGAGCAGCCCGTCGGGTGGGTCGATCGTGATGGTCTCGCCGACCTCGGTCACGAAGGGCATGGGGACGAGGATCGCGCCGTCGATCTCGACCATGTCGTAGGCCGGGTTCTCCGCGATCGCCGTGCAGGTACCGACCGCGGCGCCGTCGGTGAGCACGACCGGGAGCCCGATGAGTTCGTGGATGAACCACACGTCGGGGTCATCGAGGGGTGCGGCACGCAGGACGAGCCCGTGGAGGGCATCGGCGTCCTCGCGAGACGAGCAACCCTCGAACTGGACCCGCCAACGGTGCTGGTGCGGAACGGCCGAGACCACGGTGACCGGTCCACGGTCGGTCTCGAGCACGGACCCCGCGTCGAGCCGTTCGGTGCGATCGGTCGACAACGACACGATCACCTCGCCGCGCAGCCCGTGGGGCTTCGCGATCCGGCCGACCTCGAGGAGTTCCGTCACCGTCTCGGTTCACCCGGCTGCGGCGGAGCCGCCGACCGGGCGCTCGACTCAGTCAGCGAATTCGACGTCGACTTCGGCATCGTCCTTGGCCGCAGCGGCCCGGACGACGGCACGGATGGCCTGCGCGGTGCGGCCACGACGGCCGATCACGCGGCCGGTGTCGCCGTCACCGACGGTGACGGTGAGCTCGTAGCGACCGTCGTCGCCGTCGACGTCGATCTCGACGGCGTCGGGATCGGAGACGATCGACTTGCAGATGAACTCACAGACGGCGACGGCCGTGGGGATCTCCGTGCTCATGCGTCGGCGGCCACGGGAGCGGCGTCGTCAGCACTCGGGGCGTCGTGGCCCTTCTGGTACTGCTCGGCGCCCTCGGGGGCCTTCTCGCCCTTGAGTTCGGCCATGGCACCGGAGATCGTCAGCAGCTTGCCGACGGTCTCGGTCGGCTGTGCGCCGTGACGGAGCCAGTGCACGGCCCGCTCGTTGTCGACCTTGATGACCGACGGCTCGTGACGGGCGTCGTAGTGACCCAGGATCTCGATGAACCGGCCGTCGCGCGGGGAGCGCGAGTCGGCGGCGACGATGCGATAGGTGGGCTGCTTCTTCTTGCCCATCCGCATGAGGCGGAGCTTGACGGCCACAGGTGCTCTACTTTCGAGGGTTCTGGTCTCTTCGGGGTACTGATCGAACGGCACGCTCGGGTGAGGAACGCAGCGGACCAGTCTGCGTGTTTCGGGGCGCGGACCGCAACCTGACGACGCGGAGGTGCCCGCTCAGCCGTCCGTGAGGCGCCGGAGGACGGCCACCGCTGGCAGGTCGACACCCAGGTCGCGCTCGGTCGAGAGGTCGACGAGGCGCCGGGCGATGGCCGGCGAGGACCCTGCGAGCGCGGCCGCCAGATCCTCCTGCTGACCGTCGTCGAGTGCACCGATGAGCGCCACCAGGTGGCCGAGCGCGTCGGCCGCCGTCACGTGGTCGAGGATGCTCTCGAACACGTCCGGGCGGGTCAGGACGGGCGAGGCGGCGACGGTGGCCACGTCCGCAGGCTCGAGGGCGGCGAGGACCGGGAGGAGTCGGTCCCACGCGTCGAGGTCGGCGACGGCAGCGACGACATCGGTGAGCAGCACGTCGCCGGCGCCGACCACGACCTCGATCGTCCGGGTCACCTGGGGTGGCGACAACTCGGACACCATCACCACGGCCTGGTCCAACACGCCGCCACGGACCGCGGCCTCGACGACGGCCAGGAGTCGCCGGTCGTCGAGGAGCTCGAAGATCTCCGACAGCCGTTCCCGACTCTGGGCCACGATCGCGATGCGGGCCAGGGCGTCGTCGTCGATGATGCCGAGCATCGGCGGGATCAGTTCGAGGTCGACGACGTCGATGAAGCGCGCCAGCGTGTCGAGGTCGGCGCGGTCGTAGAGCTCGCGGCCCACGGGCACCGCCACCCGGGGCGACATGGCGAGCAGCACCGGCTGGGCCGAGACGGTGTCGAGGGTGCGACACAGGTCGGCCAGGAACGGCACCGAGAAGGACCCGACGATCTTGCGGGCATGACCGGGCTCGAGTTCGGCGGCGATCTTGGAGCAGATGAGCGGGCCGACGGCCTTCTCGCCGATCGCGGCCAGGACCGGCTTGGGGAGCAGCTTGCTCGCCGCGGCCATCGAAGCGAACGTCTTGCGGTGCCGGGCTGCGAGCGACTCGGCGACGGCGATGCGCAGCCGCCGGACGTCATCGGGCGCGAAGTCCGCGAGGAACCCGAGTTCGTCGTCGGACAGGTGCAGCTCGCGCCGGAGATGCCCGACCTCGGCCAGGGCCGCCAGTTCAGCCACGGCCGCCACCGAGCATCTTGAGCACCCGTCCGCGCAGCGGCCGAGGAACGAAGCCCAGTGCCTGGTCCACGGCCGTCCGCAGCTCGCGGTCGCGGTCCTTCCCGGCGCGCTCGATCGCATCGGCCAGGGACCGTCGGTCCGTCACCGATGCGTCACCGAGGAACGCACAGGCGGCCTCGTCGAGCCCGAGGGCCGCCGCGAGTTCTCCGACCGTCGCCATGGCCGGGTTCCTACTGGTCGAGGCCCGGCAGGGAGAACGGCTTCTTGCCGCCACCGGCGGGCGTCGTGCGACCGCCCTTGGGCGTGGTGCGACCGCCGCCCTTGCCCTTCTTCTTCTTGTTCTTCTTCTTCATCGCCCGTCCGGCCAGTCCGGGCATGTTCTTCATCATCTTCTGCATCTCCTGGAACTGTTTGACCAGTTGGGAGATCTGTCCGACGTCGGTGCCGGAGCCGGCGGCGATGCGGGCTCGGCGAGAGCCGTCGATGATGGAGGGGTCGGTGCGCTCGGCCCGGGTCATCGAGTGGATCATCCCCTCGATGCGCGCGATCTCCTTGTCGTCGATCTCGACGTTCTTCACTTCCTTGGGGATCCCGGGCATCATCCCCAGCAGGCTCGAGATGGAGCCCATCTTCTTGACCTGCTGCATCTGCTCGAGGAAGTCGTCGAAGGTGAACTGGCCGTCCATCAGCTTCTGGGCTGCGGCTTCGGCCTCCTTCTCCTCGAACACCTCCTCGGCCTTCTCGATGAGGGTGAGGACGTCGCCCATGCCGAGGATGCGCCCCGCGAGGCGGTCGGGATGGAAGAGGTCGAAGTCGTCGAGCTTCTCGCCGGTCGAGGCGAAGGCGATGGGTTTGCCCACGACCTCCTTGACCGACAGCGCGGCGCCACCGCGGGCGTCGCCGTCGAGCTTGGTGAGGATGACGCCGTCGAGCGCCAACGTCTCGTTGAAGTTCTGGGCGACGGTGACCGCGTCCTGTCCGGTCATTGCGTCGACGACGAGGAAGGTGTAGTCGGGGCTGGTGGCCTCGGAGATCTGGCGGACCTGCTCCATCAACTCGGCGTCGATCGCCAGACGACCCGCCGTGTCGACGATGACCACGTCCTTGCCCAGGCGACGCGCTTCGTCGATGCAGTCCTTGGCGACGGCGACCGGGTCGCCCGTCCCCGACGCCACGATCTCGTCGGTGGCCGAGAAGACCGACACGTCGATCTGGCCGGCGAGGGTGCGCAACTGCTGCACGGCTGCCGGACGCTGGAGGTCGGCGCCGACCAGGAGCGGGTTCCGTCCCTGGCTCTTGAACCAGCGGGCGAGCTTGGCCGAGTTCGTCGTCTTGCCCGAACCCTGGAGGCCGGCCATGAGCACGACCGTGGGCGGCTTCGAGGCGTACGTGAGCTTGATCGTGTCGCCGCCGAGCGACTCGACGAGCTCCTCGTTGACGATCTTGACGACCTGTTGTCCGGGGTTCAGCGCTTGGCTGACCTCGACCCCGATCGAGCGTTCCCGGATCCGGGCGATCAGGTTCTTGACGACGGTGAAGTTGACGTCGGCTTCGAGCAACGCGAGACGGATCTCGCGCATCGCCTCGTCGACGTCGGCCTCGCGCAGCTTCCCCTTGCCGCGGATGCCGCTGAAGATCGATTCGAACCGGTCGCTGAGTGCCTCGAACATGGACGGACGACTCTATCCCTCGGTGGGATGGGGTCAGTTGGTGGCGACGGTGACGCGGTTGTCGACGGCGGCGACGCCGACCACGGCACCCGCCGTGCGTCCCAGGTCACCCCGGGCGGTCTCGTGGGGCACCTCGCCGGTCAGCGTCACCCGGTTGCCCTCGACGGTGACCACCGGTTGGGGAAGGTGCCACGTCCGCGGTGAGTGCGCGAGTTCGTACCGGACGGTCTCGCCCAGGTCGCCGGCCGCCGAGGCCGCCGACGAGTAGCTGTCGGTCAAGCGGGCGCGGAACTGCTCACCGCTCGTGGGCGCGACGGCCATCCCGACACCGACGCCGGCGCCGAAGGCCAGGAGCCGGCTGATCCCGACGAAGCGGATGGTCTTGAACGTCGTCGAGATCGTCCCGAAGACCACCCGGAACGGGAGCGTGATGAGCTTCCAGAGCAACCAGATCATGGCACCATCCGATCACACTTCTGGACGTCACACATCGAAGAGCGCGTCGACGAAGGCCTCGGGATCGAAGTCGATCAGGTCCTCGGCCTGCTCGCCGAGACCGACCAGCTTGATCGGCAGCCCGAGCCCGCCGACCTCGGGGTCGAGGGCGATGGCCAGGGCGATGCCGCCCTTGGCCGAGCCGTCGAGCTTGGTCAAGACGACGCCCGTGCACTGCGTGGCCTCGGAGAACTGCTTGGCCTGCTGGAGGCCGTTCTGCCCGGTGGTGGCATCGAGGACGAGCAGCACCTCGGTCACCTGGCCCGGATCGCGGTCGGCGACACGTCGGACCTTGGTCAGCTCGTCCATCAGGTTCGACTTGGTGTGCAGACGCCCTGCGGTGTCCGCCAACACCAGCTCGATGTCGCGGGCGCCGGCCTTGGCCACCGCATCGAAGATGACCGACGACGGGTCGCCGCCCTCGTCTCCACGGTGGAAGTCGGACCCGGCGCGCTCGGCCCACGTCTGGAGCTGCTCGGCTGCGGCGGCCCGGAACGTGTCGCCGGCGGCCATGATCACCGACCGGCCCTCATCCACCTGACGCTTGCCGACCTTGCCGATGCTGGTGGTCTTGCCGACCCCGTTGACGCCGACGAAGAGCCACACATTGGGTCCGCCGGCCACGTGGTGGAGTGCACGGTCGCCGACGGCGAGCTTGTCCTTGAGCTGGGACTTGAGCGCCTCGACCAGCGCTGCGGGCTCGGTGATGGCGTCGGCCTTGACCGTGGCACGCAGCTCGTCGAGCAGGGCCGTGGTCAAGGTGACCCCGACGTCGGCGCGGATCAGGGCCTCTTCCAGTTCGTCCCAGGTCTCGTCGGTGATGTCGCTGCGTGACAGGAGCGAACCGACATAGCCGCTGAAGGTGCTGCGCGCCTTGGACAGACGGTCCCGGAACGTGGGCTTCTCGACCGGTTCGGGCTCGGGCCCGGCGCCCGGCTCCTCGACCGCCGGGTCCTCGACCGCTGGGTCCTCGACCGCTGGGTCCTCGACCGCCGGCGCCGCATCGGTGGTGGTCGCGGCCGACGTGTCGGTGTCGCTCGCGGGCGCCGTGGCCGGGTCGACCGGTGGCGGAGCGACGACCGGGGGTTCGATGCCCGGGGACGCTTCGGAACGTCGGCTGACGACGAGGACGCCGAGCCCTCCGACGAGGACGACGATGGCTGCGATCAGAAGGAGGATCTCCATGGGGCGGCGAGCCTACCGAGCGGCCTCCCGACCGCCGGATCGAGCGCCGACGTCGGGCGGCCTGCCCTCCGGAGCGGTCCGGCACGCCTCTATCGTGCGAGAGGTGGAGCAACCCGAGACCGATCAGACCAGCTTCGACGCACCACCGGTCCCACCCGTTGCGCCGATGGCGCCACCGGCCCCGTCCACCACGCCCCCCGAGGGCGCCGCGGAACTGCACGCGGTCACCCAGGAGGTCAAGCGGGTCATCGTCGGCCAGGACCGCGTCGTCGAACGGTTGCTCGTCGGCCTGCTCGCCCGCGGCCATCTGCTCCTCGAGGGCGTGCCCGGCCTCGCCAAGACGCTGGCCATGGAGACGCTCGCCCGGGCCGTCGGTGGCACGTTCGCCCGGATCCAGTTCACCCCCGACCTGCTGCCCGCCGACATCACCGGTACGCGTGTCTGGCGGCAGAGCTCCGAGCGCTTCGACGTCGAGTTGGGCCCGGTGTTCGTCAACTTCCTGCTCGCCGATGAGATCAACCGTGCCCCGGCGAAGGTCCAGTCCGCGTTGCTCGAGGTCATGGCCGAACACCAGGTGACCATCGGCGGCGTGACCCATCACGTCCCCGAGCCGTTCCTCGTCATGGCGACGCAGAACCCGATCGAGTCCGAGGGCGTGTACCCACTCCCCGAGGCCCAACGCGACCGCTTCCTCATGAAGATCCTCATCGACTACCCCTCGCCCGCCGAGGAGGCCGAAATCGTCCGCCGCCACGGGGTGACATCGCCCGAAGCCAGCGTGACCCTCGACGCCGACACCTTGGCCCAACTGCAGCGAGCCGCCGACGAGGTGACCCTCGATCCCGGCACCCTCCAGTACGCGGTCGACCTGGTCCACGCCACCCGCGATCCCGCCGGCTACGGGCTCCCCGATCTCGTCGACTACGTGTCGTACGGCGCGTCGCCCCGGGCGACGCTCGGCCTGATCGCCGCAGGGCGAGCGCTCGCGCTGCTCCGGCAGCGGAGCTTCGTCGTCCCCCAAGACGTCTTCGACGTGGCCCCGGACGTCCTCCGCCACCGGCTCGTGCTGTCGTACGAGGCCCTCGCCCAGGGCGTCGAGGTCGATCACGTCCTCGCCCGCCTCCTCTCGACCGTGCCCGCACCCGCCGTGCCCGGCGCCACCGCATCGGGGTTCTGACCCGGTGCCGGCCGCCCCCGCCGCCATGGAGTCCCGGACGGCCGAGATCCTGGCACGCCTGGAGCTGACCGTGACCCGTCGCCTCGACGGTCTCCTCCACGGCGATTACCGCGGGCTCGTGCCCGGCCATGGTTCCGAGTCGGGCGAGACCCGGCCCTACGTCGCCGGCGACGACGTCCGCCACATCGACTGGAACGTCTCGGCCCGCTCCACCGAGACCCACGTCCGCGAGTCGATCGCGGATCGGGAGCTCGAGACCTGGATGCTGATCGACCGGTCGGCCAGCCTCGACTTCGGAACCGCCTCGATGACCAAGGCCGAACTCGCCGTGTCGGCCGTGGGCGCCGTGGGGTTCCTCACCGCCCGGACCGGCAACCGCCTCGGCGCCGTGGTCGTCGGCGGCGATGGCGCCCGGGTCGTCCCCGCCCGCCCCGGCCGAGACCATCTCCTCGCCCTCCTCCACGGGCTGCTCGCCGGGCCCCCGTCGGCGACGTCGGCCGGCACCACCGAGCTGGGTGCTGCGCTGCGCCACCTCGTCGTCCCACCGCGCCGCCGCGGCCTGGTCGTGGTCGTCTCCGACTTCCTGGCCGCCGACGAGTGGGAACGGCCGTTGCGGGCGCTGACCGCTCGCCACGAGGTCCTCGCGATCGAGGTCGTCGACCCGCGTGAGCTCGAACTGCCGGCCGTGGGGATGCTGACCGTCGTCGACCCCGAGACCGGTCGCGCACGCGAGGTCCCGACCAATCGCCGGACCCGTGAGCGCTACGCCGCTGCCGCCGCCGCACAACGCGCCGACATCGCCGGCCGGTTCCGGCGTTCCGGCGTGAGCCACCTCCAACTCCGCACCGATCGCGACTGGGTGCTCGACATCGTCCGGTTCGTGGCGTCGCGCCGTCGCACCCGAGGCGCCCGATGAGCGCGCTCTGGGCCGACGGGTTCCTGTCACCGCAGCGGTTGTACGGCCTGTTGGCGGTCATCGGCCTCGCGCTCACGTACCTGTTGGCCGGTTTCCGGCGCAGCGCCTACACCGTCCGATTCACGAACCTCCCGCTCCTCGACACCGTGGCCCCGAAGCGGCCCGGATGGCGGCGCCACATCGCCGCGGCCGTGTTCTTGGCCGGCATCGCCGCGATGGTCGTCGCGTGGGCTCGGCCGTCCGACGAGGTGCTGGTACCCAAGGAGCGCGCCACCGTCGTGTTGGCCATCGACACGTCACTGTCGATGGAGGCCGCCGACGTCACCCCCTCACGCATCGAGGCAGCCAAGACCGCGGCCCTCTCCTTCATCGAGGGCCTCCCGGAACAGATCAACGTGGGTCTGGTGACCTTCGACGGCGTGGCGCGCGTCCGGGTGACGCCGACGACCGACCGACGTCCCGTCCGCTCGGCCATCGAGACGCTCGAACTCGGCCCGGCCACCGCCATCGGCGAAGCGATCTTCGCTGGTCTCGATGCCATCGAGACCGCCCCGATCGTCGACGTCGAGGGCGAGCCCGTGCCGGCCACGATGGTGGTCATGACCGACGGCAAGACCACGGTGGGACGGCCCGATGCCGACGGCGCGCAAGCGGCGCTGGCGGCGGAGATCCCGATCTCGACGATCGCCTTCGGCACCGATCGGGGCACCATCGTGATCGACGGCGCGATCCAGCCCGTCCCCGTCGAGCGCGTGGCCCTGCGGGAGATCGCCGACGGCACCGGTGGGCAGTTCTTCGAAGCCGAGTCGCTCGGCGAACTCGAGTCGGTCTACGCAGACATCGGATCGTCGATCGGATTCGACACCGAGGAGGTCGAGGTGACCGACCGCTTCGTCGGCTACGCAGTGGTCCTCCTGCTCCTCAGCACGGCGTTGTCGCTCCTGTGGTTCCAGCGCATCCCCTGATGGTGACCGTCCGGTCCGTGACCCTCGCCGTGACGGTGGCCGCCCTGGCCCTCAGCGGCTGTGGCGCCGACGGTGGTGGCGACCTCGCGTCGTTCTGCGACGCCGTCGACGCGTTGGAGGCCAACGACCCCTTCGCCGACCTCGACGTGGCCTCGCCCGGCGAGATGCGGACCGCGTTCGATCACCTCCGCGAGGGGGTCCAGCGGATCGCCGATGCCGCCCCGGACGAGTTGGACGCGAGCGCCGGCCGCTATGCCGACACGGTCGACACGCTCATCGACCATCTGCGCGCCGCCGACTTCGATCCCCGCAACCTCGACACCCTGCGCTACCGCACCGCAGCAGCCGACTACGAGGAGGCTGCGGTCTCGATCGAGAACGCGGCCACGGGGTCCTGCAGCACCGGCGGGTGACGCCAGCCAGACCGGCGCTACCGTGATCGGTGATGAGCATCGACGCACGCACCGAGACCGACACCATCCCCGGCATCGTGGCGGCGATCCGCCACAGCTTCCAGAGCGGGCGGACACGCCCCATCGAGTGGCGCAAGCGCCAACTCGACGGTCTCCTCCGTGTGCTCGAGGAAGGCGGCGAGCAACTCGTCGCCGCCATGCAGGCCGACTTCGGCAAGCCCGAGGTCGAGGCCCACGCCACCGACATCGCGTTCACCGTCACCGAGGTCAGACACATCCGCAAGCACGTCGCGAAGTGGGCGGCACCGCGCAAGGCCAAGCTCCGGCTCAAGGACCGTCCCGGCGCCGGCGTCATCCACCCCGAGCCCCTCGGTGTGTCGCTCGTCATCGCCCCGTGGAACTACCCGGTACAGCTGTTGGTCGCGCCGATGGCTGCCAGCCTCGCCGCCGGCAACGCGATCATCGCCAAGCCGTCGGAGCTCACGCCCGAGACCTCGCGGGTCCTGACCCAGCTGCTGCGCGCCAACCTCGACCCCGAGGCCGTGGCCGTGATCGAAGGCGGCGTCGACGTGTCGACGGCACTCCTCGAGGAGCGCTTCGACCACATCTTCTTCACCGGCTCGACCGCGGTCGGCAAGGTGGTGGCCCGGGCCGCCGCCGAACACCTCACGCCCATGGTCCTCGAGCTCGGCGGCAAGTCGCCCGCGATCGTCGCCGCCGACGCCGACATCGACATCGCCGCCCACCGCCTCGCCTGGGGCAAGTTCCTCAACGCCGGGCAGACCTGCATCGCCCCCGACTACGTGCTGGTCGACCGGTCCCGCAAGGACGCCCTCGTCGACGCCCTCGTCGCCGCGATCGGCGAGTTCTACGGCGACGACCCGTCGACGTCGGAGGACTTCACCCAGATCGTGAACGAGCGCCACGTGCAGCGGATCGAGGGCCTCCTCGACGGGCACGGCGGCACGGTGGTCACCGGTGGCACGGTCAACCCCGAGACCCGCAAGCTGACCCCGACGGTGATCGTCGACCCCGACCCCGACTCGGGCCTCATGCAGGAGGAGATCTTCGGTCCGATCCTGCCGATCCTGGTGGTCGACAGCGTCGACGAGGCCATCGCCTTCGTCAACGGCCGCGACAAGCCCCTCGCGCTCTACGTCTTCTCGAAGAACGACGATGTCGCCGACGCGATCGTCGCCGGGACCTCGTCGGGCGGCGTCTGCGTCAACCACACGCTGTTCCACATCACCCCGCCCGACCTCCCCTTCGGCGGCGTCGGCGCCTCGGGGCAGGGCCGCTACCACGGCCAGTCCGGGTTCGACGAGCTCTCGAACCTCAAGCCGGTGCTCACCAAGCCGACCAAGCCCGAGATCTCGTTGATGTACCCGCCCTACACCGGGCTGAAGGCCAAGGTGCTCAAGAAGATGGTCTAGATGGCGGACCGGTCGCGGCGGCGCCACGCAGTCATCGCCGGGCTGACCCTCGGCGGCACGATCGCCGCCGCCATCGCGTTCTGGCCGGATCGACCCACCACACCCCGGGCGAACGCAGGCATGACCGTGACCACCACCGCTCCCCCGACCAGCGCAGGGATCGCCGACGCCGCGAGCACCACCACTGGTTCCACGATGTCGACGACCACCGATCCGCCGCCCTACCGGTCGACGATCTCGACCGTGACCGCCGAGATGCTGGGTGCCTCGTACACGCCGGGCCTCGGGTGCGCCGAACCGGGTGACCTCCGTGCCATCGACCTCGTGCACTGGGGGTACGACGGCGCCGTGCACGAGGGTCGGATCATCGTCGCCGCGACCGAGGCCGACGCCATCGCGGCGGTGTTCGCCGACCTCTACGACTCCCGCTTCCCCATCGAGCGGATCGAGCCGGTCGACCGCTACGGCGGCGACGACCAAGCGTCGATGCGGGCCAACAACACCAGCGGGTACAACTGCCGCACGGTGGCCGGCACCACCACGCTGTCGAACCACGCCCGCGGCAAGGCCGTCGACGTGAATCCCCTGCACAACCCGTACGTGAAGCCGGGATCGGTCGAGCCACCCGAGGGCGCTCCGTGGGCCGATCGCTCGGACCGCCGGCCCGGGATGATCGTCGACGGCGACGCTGTCGTCACGGCGTTCGCCGCCCGCTCGTGGGCCTGGGGCGGACGCTGGGCCAGCGGCCAGGACTACCAGCACTTCGACACCTGACCGGCACAGCCGGTGGCGGAGCGCTAGTTCGCGCCGATGGCCGCGGCGCCCTTCTCGGACACCACCTTCGACGATCC
>JBFIHN010000026.1:0-15049 GCA_041601775.1 Acidimicrobiales bacterium | reverse complement strand
CCCCTCGTGCGACTGGTTGACACCCATCGTCCACCAGAAGCTCACTCGTTCGCCCGCGGCGATGATCCGAGCCGTCTCCTCCAACGCCTCGCGGGTGATGCCGGTCTCCTCGCTCACCCGTCCGATGGTGAAGTCCCCCACGTGGGCGGCGAATGCCTCGAAGCGCGTGGTGTGCGCGGCCACGAAGTCGTGGTCGACCGCCCCGAGGTCGAGGAGGATCTTGGCGAGTCCGTAGAGCAGCGTGAGGTCGGACTTCGGTGCCAGCGGGAGGTGGTGGGTTGCGGCCTGCGCGGTCTCGGTGGCACGGGGGTCGATGACGATGATCGCCGGGTCGTGCGGGTTCCGGGCGAGTCGCTGCCACATGATCGGGTGGGCGACGGCGAGGTTCGAGCCGATGAGGACCACGACGTCGGACTCCTCGAAGTCCGCGTAGGTGTAGGGCGGGGCATCGAACCCGAAGGCCTGCTTGTACGCCACCGCTGCAGTGGCCATGCACTGCCGGGTGTTCCCGTCGCCGTGACGGAACCCCATGCCGAACTTGAAGAGCGACCCGAGGAGCGCCATCTCCTCGGTCGGGATCTGTCCGGTCGAGAGGAACGCCACCGACTCGTCGCCGTGGTCGCGCTGCAGTGCCTTGAAACGCCCGCAGAACTCGTCGAGCGCCACCGCCCACGACACGGGTTCGAGGCGGCCGTGCCGGTTGCGGAGCAACGGCGTGGTGAGGCGGTCCGACGACTGCATCGGGGTCAGTGACTCCCAGCCCTTCGGGCACGCTGCCCCGAGGTTCACCGGGTAGTGGGGACTGGGCGAGAGGTTGACGGCCACGCCGTCGCGGAGGTGGACCTCGAGCGAGCACCCCGTGGAGCAGTAGCCGCAGATCATCGATGTGGTCGCGTCCGGCGCCAACCGGGACGGGATCTGGGGCAACCCCAGCCGGCCGGGGACACGGGCCAGTTCACGGGACCGGACGCCGTCGGTGGCCCGCCAGATGCCGGTCATCGACGGAACCCTCCGGGCATGCGGGGAGCCACCGAGGCGACGAAGAACTGGTAGCGCTCGATGAGCTCGCCGGCGACGACCGCCGCGAGCGCGACGGCCATCGCGCCGACGGCGGCCGTGCCGACCGAGACCGCCAGCAGACCCAAGCCGACGGCAGCCGAGCCGAAACGCCAGCGACTGCTGGTCGCGAGCGGACCGCGCAGCAGGCGGGAGGTCCGCGCCAGGTCCGTCCCCTCGTCGTGGCGGTCACGACGCAGGAGCCACGCTTCGTCGGCGACCTTGGCGGCGAGCGCTGCTGCGCTCAGCGCCACGAGCACGCGAAGCGTCGACGGGTCCGCGTCTCCGGCGGCGACCGTGGCCGCGAGGATCGGACCGAGCACCGTCGCCGTGCCGAAGAACTTCGTGAACGTGAAGCGCGGTCGCCACCACGTGCGACGCGTGACGACGTAGAGCTGCGCGGAACACGCGACGCCGACCAACCCGGCCGCTGCGGCGACCGCACCCGCCACGGTCTCGGCGGCGTCCGGGACCATCGCCGTCGCCGTGGCGACACCGTGGGCCATCGCGACTCCCGCGTACCCGCCGAGCGCCAGCACCTCGCGACTGAACCAGCTGTGACGGACACCGAGCACCGCACGCCAGGCCACCGTCGGACGGCCGAGGTGGAAGAACGCGCCGGCCAGCCCGAACGCACCGACGGTCGCGGCGGCGAGGGTGTCCCAGCCCAGCGCCAGTGCGATGACGAACGCGCCGACGCTGGCCTGGGTGAGGACGAGCATGAACGCCAACGGCGGATGCGCCTCCGACGGATGGAGCGCATGCTGGTCAGCCGACACCATCTCGTCGGCCAGGGGCCTCGAGGTGATGTAGCGCGTCGTGGGCACGGTGATGGCCGAGTCGGGCGCTCCGGGTACCAACACCGATCCCTGGGCGTCGGCGACAGCCTCCTGGGTGTCGACGACGGTGATGGTGATCGCCGACGTGGGACAGGCCTGGACGCAGGCCGGCGCCTCACCTTCGGCCAGTCGGTCGGCGCACATGTCGCACTTGCGCACCACGCCGAGACGCTTGTTGAGCTTCGGGACCTCGTACGGGCAGGTCAGTTCGCAGTACCCACAACCGAAGCATTGATCGTCGAGGTGGCGGACGATGCCCGAGAACGGGTCCTTCTCGTACGCGTTCGTCGGGCACCCGGACAGGCACGCCGGATCGACGCAGTGGTGGCAGCCCGATGGCACCGTCTGCAGCCGAGGGGCTTCGGGTTCGACGCCGACGAGTTGGCCGACCGACCGCCACGACTCCCCCTCGTCGAGGCCGTTGAGGCTGTGGCACCCCGCCACACAGGCCTTGCAGCCCGTGCACTGGTCGAGGTCGACCTGGAAGGCGTACTGCTCCCCGACTCCCGGCGCGTGCCCCGGGAGTCGATCGGCGTACACGCCGGCGGCGAGCGTCTGCGCGTCGAACGACCCGCGGTCATGACGGCGGGAGAAGCGGGCGACGGCCGTCGAGTCCTGTTGCTCGGCGAGGAAGTGGTCGATCGGCGTCAGGACGTCACCCATGGTCAGTCCACCAACGCGGGCACGGGGACCGTCGCTTCGACCGACAGGTCGACGACGGGTACGACGACCGCGGTCTCGTCGGTGAGGAGGTCGGCGCCGAAGCTGTTCCTCGGCTCGACCAGCCATCGGTTGGCGACGAAGGCCACGACCGCTGCGGCGGCAAGGAGCAGGAAGAAGGTCTGGGTGCTGACCAGGATGTTGGCGGTGAGGAACACGACCGCCCCGACGTTGCCCGATGCACCGGCCAGGCCGGCGACCTGTCCCGACACCCGCTTCTTGACCAGCGGGACGATCGCGAACACCGCGCCTTCGCCGGACTGCACGAAGAACGAGCAGGACATGCAGGCCACGATCGCCAGCACCCATGGCCACGAAGACCCCAGCGTCGCCAGCAGGAGATACCCGGCCACGAGCCCGAACAGGAGCGCGCCCAGGGTCCGCCGGCGAGAACCGAGGACGTCCGAGAGGATGCCGCCCGCCGGTCGCGACACCAGGTTCATGAACGCGAAGCCCGAGGCCGCGAGGCCAGCGGTTGCCGGACCGAGGCCCCAGGTGTCGCTGAAGAACGCTGGCAGCATCGTGACGACGGCGAGTTCGGACCCGAACGTGGCGAAGTACGCGACACACAGGACGGCGACGGACCGGAAGGGGTACTGGTCTTCTTCCGGGTAGTCGTCGGCGAGGGCCGGCCGGTTGACCCGGAACACCGTGATCTCCTGCACGATCAGCAGCGCCATCACGGCGACCAGGACGCCGATGAACGCCGCGTCGCTGATGACGTCCTCCCGCCAGATCCGCCAGCCGATCAGCGCCAGGACGGCGTTGATCGGGACCGTGAGCGCAGCGAGACCCCAGACGCCACCCGGGCTGGTGACCTCGAGCGCGCCCTGACGCTTGGGCTTGGCGTAGGTCACACCGTCCGGCGTGTCCTGCACCAGACGCAGGTAGAAGCACCCGTAGACCGCAGCGACCACGCCGACCGTGAACATCGCCCACCGCCATCCGTCATCTCCCCCGACGATGCCGGCGACGATCGGCAGACTGAATGCGGCAGCGGCCGACCCGAAGTTCCCCCAGCCCCCGTAGACGCCCTCCGCCGTTCCCACCTCGCGCGGGGGGAACCACTCCGACACCATGCGGATCCCCACCACGAATCCCGCGCCGACGACCGAGAGCGCCAGCCGACTGAAGACCATCGCCTCGAAGCTGGTGGCGAACGCGAAGACGGTGTTCGGGACCACCGCGAACACCAGGACCGTGCCGTACACCCGGCGGGGCCCCCACCGGTCGAGTGCCATGCCGATGAAGACCCGGGCGGGAACCGTCAGCGCCACGTTGCACAGGCCGATCGTCTTCTTCTGCGCGGGGGTCAGGCCGAGCTGTTCGGCGATGGTGTTGGCGAACGGCGCGAAGTTGAACCACACGACGAAGCTGAGGAAGAACGCGAGCCACGTGAGGTGGAGGATGCGATACCTGCCCTGGAAGCTCCAGAGCCCGCGCAGCCGGTCGCTCACGTCGATCCCGTCACGGACAGGGGTTTGGGTCGTGGTCATGGGGTGAGTGTCGGGTACGGGCATTTCGCCACGTCGACCCTCCCGTGAAGCACGTGGAACAGCCAGCGCTCCGACGACATCGGTGCCGGAGAAGCGACTCTCAGACCCCGACCGTGGCTGTGAGACCGCAGGACGCTCACGCCGCGGACAGCCGATAGCCCCGACGGACCACGGTCTCCAGGCCGCGTCCGGCGTCTCCCAGGCGTCCACGCAGCCGGGCGACCGTCACCTCGACGACGTGTTCGTCGGACTCGGCGCCGTTCCAGACCCGCTCCAGCAGCTGCGGCTTCGAGACCACCTTGCCGAAACGGGCTGCCAGCGCGTGGAGCAGATCCGCCTCACGGTCCGAGAGCTGGATCAGCTCGCCGGCGACGACCACGACCGTGCCCTGGATGCGGACGTCGACGTCCCCCAACCGGACGTCCATGCCCCGGTCACCGAACGCCGAGGCGAGCTGGAGCACCATGGACCCGAGCCGGTAGCGATCGGGCACGAGCGGCGGGGCGAATCCGGCATCGGTGGCGGCGACCCCGCAGACCGGCCCGACACAGACGGGCACCACGTCGGCGCGGAAGGCGCCGACGAGGTCGTCGTGCTTTCCCGCGGCGTCGGCCAGTTCGACCAGGTTCTCGATCTGGGGTCGAGCGGTGAACGTGACCGCGTCGACCCGACGGTCGACGATCGCCGTCAGCAACCGGTGCGCCGGGACGGCGTCGTCCGGCATGGTCCAGCGGTACACGGGGACCGGGACGACCTCGGCCCCGAGCCGGCGCACCGCATCGGCGAGTGGGGCTCCGTCGGCACCGTCGAGTTGCACGGCGATGCGCAGTCCACCGGCACCACGGCGAGCGAGCTCCTCCACCAACTCGGCTGATGTCCCGTTCGGCGTCTGCCAGCCGAGCGCGAGGCCGGCGGTCACCGCTGCGCCATGTGCCTTCTTGCCGCGGGCGAAGATCTGTCCTCGGCACAGCGAGTCGAGGAGCGCCTCGCCGAGATCGAGGCTCTCGGCCGCCTCGAACCATCCGCGTACGCCGATGCCCGTGGACAACAAGGTGATGTCCGGCGGTCGCTCGATCACGTCACGGGTCGCGTCGGCCAGATCGGACTCCGCGCCGAGGGGGTGGGTTCGGATCGTGGGCCCGTGGATGACCGATGCGCCCTTGCGGACCAGCAACTCGATCTGCTCGCCGCTGCGGCGGTCAGCCGTCACGCCGATCACATAGCCCGACAGCGGACCCACACGATCGGGAGAGGGGCCAGCTTTCATGACGCGATCCTTACGTCACTGTGTTTCGTGTCCGTTTCCGCACGGCATCGGCCTCCGTGAACTCTCGTACGAGCGCTCAGGAGACCGCGACGTGTACGACGCCGTCGACGACGTGCGTCGCATACGTCCGCACACGGACCCCGGGGTCGTCGAGGCACTCTCCGGTCGCCAGGGCGAACCGCTGCTTGTGCAGCGGCGACGCCACGTACCAACCCGCCTCGGTCGCGCCGACGATCCCCCGTGCCAGGACGTTCACCCCGGTGAACGGGTCGCAGTGGTCGATCGCGAACACGTCGTCGTCGATCCGGAACAGGGCGATCTGCTCGCCGTCGAGCAGCGCGGCAGCGCCGCGCTCGGGCACCAGGTCGTCCACGAGACAGATGGCGCTCATCGGATGCTCACCAACGTCCCGCGCTCGTCGTCCCGGATGGGTCGGAGCTGACCACGCTCCTCGACCATCACGATCTCGGGATCCGCCGCATCCGGCGCGTTCACGAACGACACGAAACGAGCGACCCGGGTCGGATCGTTGACGGTCGCCGTCCATTCGCATTCGTAGGTGTCGAGATGCGTGGTGATGTCGGCATCGAGCTCCATCGCGATGCCGAGCACGTCGTCGAAGATCACTCGGCGCAGGTGCTCGGGGTCGGCGCCGAGCTCGTCGAACCAGGCGGCGGTGCGTTGGAGACGGTCGGCGGTGCGGATGTAGTAGGCGAGGAAACGGTCGATGGCGAGGATGAGTTCGTCGTCCGAGAGGTCGGTGGCGAGCAGGGTGGCGTGCCGGGGCCGGGTACCGCCGTTGCCGGCGACATAGAGGTTCCACCCGTGTTCGGTCGCGATCACACCCACGTCCTTCGACTGCGCCTCGGCGCACTCACGGGCACATCCCGACACCGCCATCTTGATCTTGTGGGGCGAACGCAGGCCTCGGTACCGGAGCTCCAGCGCGATGGCCATCGAGGTCGAGTCCTGTACGCCGTAGCGACACCACGCCTCGCCCACACACGACTTCACCGTGCGGAGCGACTTGCCGTACGCATGGCCCGACTCCATCCCGGCGTCGATCACCCGCTGCCAGATCGTGGGCAGTTGCTCCAGGCGGGCGCCGAAGAGGTCGATCCGCTGGCCGCCGGTGATCTTCGTGTAGAGCGCGAAGTCCTGGGCGATCTGGCCGAGCGCGATGAGCTGCGCCGGCGTGATCTCCCCACCGGGGACGCGTGGGACGACCGAGTAGGTGCCATCGCGCTGCAGGTTGGCCAGCGCATGGTCGTTGGTGTCCTGGAGCCCGGCGCGGTCTCCATCCAGGACGTAGCCGTTTCCGAGCGACGCCAGGATCGAAGCCACGACGGGCTTGCAGATCTCACAGCCACGACCCGTGCCGTGCGCCTCGAGCACCGACCGCCAGGTGTCGTGGCGATGGAACCGGATCAGGCCGAACAGCTCCGCCCGGCTGTGCTCGAAGTGCGCACACAACGCCGTCGACACCGCGATGCCGGCCTTCTCGAGCTGCTGGTGGAGCAACGAGGTGGTGAGCGGCAGACAACCACCGCAGCCCGTTCCCGCCGCCGTCGTCGACTTCAGATCGGCGATCGTGTGCGCTCCGTCGGCCACCGCGGCCCGCAGCGTCCCCGCGGTCACGTTCTCGCACGAGCACACCGGCGCGGCGTCGGGCAGCGCGTCGACTCCGATCGCGCCGGCCACCCCGTCGACGGCCGGCGCGACCAGTCCTCGCACGTCGTCGGGCGACGGCATCTCTCCCGCGGCCATGAGACGGAGCGCCTGGTACCCGTCGGCGTCCCCCACGAGCATCCCTCCACGGACCGTCCCGGTGACGCGGTCGACGACGAGCTTGCGGTGCACACCGCGTCTCGCGTCACTCCAGACCACGGCGTCGGTGTCGCCCTCCGTACCGAACGCGTCCCCGAAGCTGGCGACGTCGACGCCGAGCAACTTCAGCTTCGTCGACATGTCGGCACCGGCGAACCTCGCCCCGGCGACCCCGGCGAGCCGCGCGGCGACCACGGCGGCCATGTCGTAGCCGGGGGCGACGAGGCCGTAGCACCGCCCGTCGACCGCCGCGACCTCCCCGATCGCCGACACCGCCGGATCGTCGAACGCGGTCATCGTGTCGTCGACCAACACCCCGCCCCGATCGCCCGTGGCGAGCCCGCACGCTCGTGCGAGTTCGTCGCGCGGCCGGATGCCAGCGGAGAACACGACCAGATCCGCGTCGATCGGGTCGTCGCCATCGAGCTCCAGTCGCTCCACCGTCCCTCGGGGACCGGGAACGATCGCCGACGTCCGGACGCCGGCATGGACCGTCACCCCCAGGGCCTCGACGTGCCGCCGCAGGACACCACTGGCGGCGTCGTCGAGCTGGACCGGCATCAGCCGGGGAGCCATCTCGACCACGTGCGGCTCGATGCCGAGGAGTCGGAGTGCGTTCGCCGCCTCCAGCCCGAGCAGACCGCCGCCGATGACGACGCCGCTGGTGACGTCGTCTCGACCCGACCAGTCACGGATGGCAACGAGGTCGTCGATCGTCCGGTACACGAAGCAGCCCGGCAGGTCATGGCCGGGCAGCGGCGGCACGAACGGCGACGAGCCGGTGGCGAACACGAGGTGGTCGTAGGCGACGACCTCGCCCGAACCCGCGGTCACGGTCCGAGCCGCCCGATCGACGGCGACGACGGCATCGCCCGTCACGAGCCGGACGCCGTGGCTCTCGGCGAAGCCCGGCTCGACAACACTCAGCTGTTCCTCCGTCGCCCCGTCGAACAGCGACGACAGCGCAACACGGTCATAGGCCCGACGCGGTTCGTCCCCGAACACGGTGACCGCGAATCGGTCGAGCGCATCGCGTCCGAGGAGCTCGGTCAGGAGACGGTGGCCGACCATGCCGTAGCCGACGACGACGAGACGTGTTCGCATGTCGACCACCTTGCGGACGGGCCGTTTCGCGTCCACGACCGGCGTGTCAACGGCCGCGCACGATCGTCGCAGCCTCCCGTCACCGCCCTGAGCGGAAGCTCACATCGAGGCACGACGCCTGTGAGGCCGTCCGCGCTCCACGAGCCGTCGATAGCCTCGGATCGTGCACCCTCGCGACGCCTTGGAGCGCGTCATCTACCTCCTCGACCGCTCGTTGGCCGACAGCAACAAGGTCCGGGCGTATCAGCGGGCGATCCAGATCGTCGGCGAGGTCGGTGACGACGAGTTGGCCGCACTCCACGAACGTGGGGCGCTGACCGAGTTGCCGGGCATCGGCAAGTCGACCGGAGCCGTCATCGCCCAGGCGCTCGACGGGCACGTCCCGAAGAAGATCGCCGACCTCGAGGCAGCCACGGTGATCGAGCCGACCGAGGGTGCTGGTCTGCGCGCCACGCTGCGCGGCGACTGCCACATGCACTCGTTGTGGTCCGACGGTGGCGCCACGATCGAGGCGATGGCCGCGACCGCGCAGGCGCTGGGCCACGACTACATCGTGATGACCGACCACTCACCGCGGCTGACGGTCGCCCACGGACTCGACCGCGATCGCCTTCGGGCACAGATCGACGAGATCGCCGCCATCAACGCCACGTTCCGCGATCGAGGCGCCGACGACTTCCGGATCCTGACCGGCATGGAGGTCGACATCCTCGCGGACGGCACCCTCGACCTCGACGACGACCTCCTCGACGAACTCGACATCGTCGTCGCCAGCGTGCACTCGAAGCTGTCGATGGACGCGGCGGACATGACCCGTCGCATGGTCATGGCCGTCGCCAACCCGCACGTCGACATCCTCGGGCACTGCACCGGACAGAAGGTGCCCGGTCGGATGCGCCAGGTCGGCCAGAGCGACTTCCCCGGCCGGGTCGGCTCGCAGTTCGACGCGGACATGGTCTTCGCCGCCTGCGCCAAGTTCGACACCGCGGTGGAGATCAACTGCCGTCCGGAACGCCAGGATCCACCGGACCATCTCCTCGAGCTGGCCCTCGAGTGGGACTGCCGGATCGCGATCGACACCGACGCCCACGCCCCTGGACAGCTCGAGTTCCAGGCCTTCGGGTGCGACAAGGCGGCCCGCCACGGCATCGCCCCCGACCGGATCGTGAACGCCTTGCCGGCCGGGGAGCTCGTCGAGTGGGCCGGAGCCCACCCCACGAACTGATCCGCGATACTTGCCCCATGAACCTCATCGACTTCGAGAGCACGCAGACGATGCAGCGCGAGGCCGCGGCCGACAAGCTCCGGGAGCTGGCGGATCAGCTCTCTCGCCACAACCAGATCGCGTACGAGGACAACGGACTCAAGACCACGATCCCGGTGCCCGACCAGGTCACCCTGTCGGTCGAGATCGAGGTCGGCGACTCCGGATCCGAACTCGAGGTCGAGATCACCTGGTGACGCGGCGGCAACGGGCGGAACGCACGGCCGCGTTGACATCGACGGCGCGGGCGGGCATCCTGGTTCCGATGAAGTTCCACGACCTGGGCCTCCTTCTTCTCACGTAGGCGAACGCCACATATCGCGTTCGCCCCACCTCCTGTGCCTCTGGCCAGGAGGTTTCTTGCTTTTCCAGGCCCAGTTCACCGCAGACAACCCACCCACACCGAGGGAAACGACATGGCTCCTCAGCCCGCACAACCCGTTCCTGGCATCAAGAAGATGGCCTTCGACAAGTACGTGCCGTTCGTCCCCCTCGGCGCCGACGGTGACGGCCGGCTCGCGCTCCCCGACCGCACCTGGCCCGACAAGCGCATCGAGAAGGCACCGCTGTGGTGCTCCGTCGACCTCCGTGACGGCAACCAGGCGCTGATCGACCCGATGGACCCACAGCGCAAGCGGCGGATGTTCGACACCGTCGTCGCCATGGGATTCACCGAGATCGAGGTGGGCTTCCCGTCGGCCAGCCAGCCCGACTTCGACTTCTGCCGTCAACTCATCGAAGAGGACCTGATCCCCGACAACGTGTGGATCCAGGTCCTCACCCAGTGTCGGCCCGAACTCATCGAACGGACCTACGAGGCGATCGCCGGTGCCCCGCGTGCGATCGTGCACTTCTACAACTCGACGTCGGTGCTCCAGCGTCGGGTCGTGTTCGGCCAGGACAAGGAAGGCATCACCGACATCGCCGTCAACGGGGCGAAGCTGTGCCGCAAGCTCGAGGAGACCATCCCGAACACCCACGTCCGCTACGAGTACTCGCCCGAGAGCTTCACCGGGACCGAGGTCGACTACGCGATCGAGATCTGCGACGCCGTGCGCGAGGCGATCGACCCCGGCACCGACGACAAGGTGATCATGAACCTGCCGGCGACGGTCGAGATGTACACACCCAACGTCTACGGCGACGTCATCGAGTACTTCCACCGCAACGTGCCCCACCGCGACCAGATCGTCCTGAGCCTGCACCCGCACAACGACCGTGGGTGCGCGGTCGCTGCCGCCGAGTTCGGCGTCATGGCCGGCGCCGACCGGGTCGAAGGAACGCTCTTCGGCAACGGCGAGCGCACCGGCAACGTCGACGTGGTCACGATCGCCCTGAACCTCTTCAGCCAGGGGGTCGACCCCGAACTCGACATCACCGACATCGACGCCATCCGTCGCACTGCCGAGTACTGCAACCGGCTGCCGGTCCATCCACGGCATCCCTACGTCGGCGATCTCGTCTACACCGCCTTCTCCGGGTCGCACCAGGACGCGATCAAGAAGGGCTTCGCGGCCCTCGCCGAGACGGTGCCCGACGGTGGCGGCCAGCACGACTATCCGGTCTGGGAGGTCCCGTACCTGCCCATCGACCCCATGCACGTCGGCCGCACGTACGAGTCGGTCGTGCGCGTCAACAGCCAGTCGGGCAAGGGCGGCGTCGCCTACGTCATGCACGAGGAACACGGCTTCGACCTGCCACGACGGCTCCAGATCGAGTTCTCGCGGACCGTGCAGGGCGTTGCCGAGAACACCGGTACCGAGATCACCGCCGGTGAGATGTGGACGCAGTTCGAGGCCACGTACCTCAAGCCGGGCGGCATCGAGCTGCGGACCTACGAGCTGCACACGACCGACACGGGTGCCGAGATCACCGCGCAGGTCGACACGCCCGACGGTCCGGCGACGGTGTCGGGGAAGGGCAACGGTCCGGTGTCGGCGTTCGTCCACGGACTGGCCGCGCATCTCGGTATCGAGGTCGACGTGCTCGACTACAGCGAGCACGCCATCGGCGCCGGCGCCGACACGCAGGCGGTGGCCTACGTCGAGATGCAGACAGCGGCCGGCGAGGTCCACTGGGGCGTCGGTGTCCACGACAGCATCGTGGCGGCGTCGCTGCGTGCGGTGCTCTCGGGTGTCAATCGTCACCGTTGAGGGCACCTAGCCTTCCCGGATGCGTCGTTTCGTCGTCATCATGATCACCAGCCTCCTGGGCCTCACCGCCTGCGGAGGTGACAGCGGACCCGGACTCGACGACTACGCCGACGCGCTCGCCCGGGGGATCCTCGCCGACGACGACGACGACTCGCTCCAGACCACCGACGACGAGGCCCAGTGCATGGGCGACGCCACCGCTCCCATCATCGGGATCGACGCGCTCGAGGAGGCCGGTACGCCCGACGAGGTCGCCGAACTCGCCGAGGACGACCTGTCGGACTTCGACCTGAGCGACGGCAAGGCCATCGACGTCGCAACCGCGACCTTCGGGTGCATCGACGGGCTCGTCGATCAGCTCATCGAGAGCTTCGCCACCGGGAGCGACGAGATCGACGAGTGTCTCGCCGCCGAGGTCGAGGACGCCCAACTCATCCCCCTGCTGGCGATCTCGCTCCAGGGCGAGGACGTCACCGATGAGGACACCGCCGAGCTGACCGAGACGCTGGTGGCGTGCTCGGGCGGAACCGACGGCGACGAGGAACGGTTGGCCTACGAGAGCGCGCTCACCGGACTCCTCATGTCCGATGTGGCTGGCGGGCTCCCCGAAGCAGAGGCGACGTGCATCGCCTCCGAGGCGCTGGGGATCATCGGTCGTGACCGCACCGTGGCCCTCGGCACGCCCGACGAGTTCGTGGCCGCCACGACCGACGATCTCGATGCCCTCGGCCTCTCCGACCAGGAGATCATCAGCGTGGCCGATGCCTACATCGGTTGCGCACCGGCGGTCGTCGACGAACTCCGCACCGCGTTCGTGGCCGGCACCGGCCTCACCGGCGAGTCGGCGACGTGCCTGACCGACGCGGTCGACGACTACGTGGCTGCGCAGGTCCTCGCACTGTCGCTGTCGAACGCGGACCGCCCGGCCATCCTCGAGAGCCTGCAGTCGACCGTCCAGACGTGCGCGTGAGCCCCCTGCTCCTCGACTCGCTGATCGTCGGCGACGACGCGTCGGCGTGGAGTGCGGCGGGGTTCACCGTCGTCGACGGCTCGGTTGCCGTGGGCGCGACGACGATCTCGTGCACGGGAGTCGACGCTCCTCCACGCTGGCAGTTGTGGGCCGACGAATCCTCGGTGCCGTCCACCGTCGACGGCATCGTCACGTCGTCGACCGCTGACGAGCCGACGCCGACGACGGTCGAACACCCCAACTACGTCGTGGCCATCGACCACGTGGTGCTGGCGTCGCCCGACCTCGATCGCACGACCCAGACGTTCGCCGAACTCGGGATCGACTGCCGCCGGATCCGCGACGTCCCCGGCGCCGACCCGAGCATGCAACAGCGCTTCTTCCGTCTGGGTCCCGTCGTCCTCGAACTCGTCGGTACACCCGAGCCCACCGGCGACGGTCCCGCGAGCATCTGGGGACTCGCCTTCACGGTCGACGACATCGACGCCGCTGCTGCGCACCTCGGCGTGGCGTGCAGCGCGCCGAAGTCCGCCGTGCAACCGGGGCGACGGATCGCCACGGTGCGCACGAGGGACCTCGGGATCTCGCTTCCGGTGGCGCTCCTGTCGGCAACGCCACCCGCTCGCTGACGTTCAGCGGTTGTCGTAGTCGTGGCGTGCGAGCGCCGCGACCAACCACGACCGGCTGCGATCGAGCGGCCGTTCGATCCCGGCCTCTTCGGCGCGGCGCACGAGTTCGGGGTCGTCGAGGTCCTCGAGTTCCTCGGCGTGGGCGTGGAGGTCACGCATCGAGTCGCGCTCCACGGTCCCCCGCCAGGCGCCGGTGGCCTTGCCGCGTGCCTCGATGAAGTCCTTGAAGGCCTCGAGGTCCTTCTTGGTCCGGTCCGTGATGTAGCCGCCCCAGTCGGCGACCTTCTCGAGGAAGCCCTGCGGGTCGACGTCCATCTGCAGGACGACGCGGGTGTGGTCGTCGTCGAGGGGATGGAACGTCACCACGCCGGCGTTGCTGGTGCCGTCGGTGGCCGTCCACGCGACACGCTGGTCCGGTGTCTGCTGGGTGATCTCGGCCTTCCACTCACGGGAGATGCCGCTGATCTTCGCCTTCCACAGCACCTGGGTGTCGTCGATCTGTCGGACGTCGACGATGTGCTTCATGAAGATGGGGAAGTCCTCGAACTGGGTCCACTGGTCGTAGACCGTGCGGACGGGGAGGTCGAGTTCGATTTCGTGATGCATCGTGTGGTTCCTTCCGTTGGGGCGACAGGTGGTCCCTTACCCATGACGGCGCACCGCGAGACGTCGAAGTCTTCTCATTGGGGGATCTCGTCCCGGGTTCGTAGGCTCGAAGATCGTGCTCACGGCCACTGGACTCTCTCTCGCGCACGGCAGCCGTGTCCTGTTCTCGGACGTGACGCTGTCGCTGTCGCCCGGCCGACGGGTCGCGCTCGTGGGGGCGAACGGCCAGGGCAAGACGTCGCTGCTCGACATCCTCGTTGAGAACACGAAGCCCGACTCCGGCTCGATCACCAAGCCGAAGGACATGCGCATCGGCTACCTGGCCCAGGAGATCCCGACCGAGGACGACGGGTCGGTGCTCGACACGGTGCTCGGCGGCCGACCCGACATCATGCACCTGCACCACACGCTGGCTGCCGGCCCGACCGACACCACCCCCGAGGCGCTCGACCGGTACGGCGACGCCCAGACACGCTTCGAGCAGCTCAACGGCTACGCCTTCGAGGCCGAGGCCCACGGCGTGCTCGCCGGTCTCGGCTTCGCCACCGAGGACGCCGACCGGCCCGTCGCCGCGCTCTCCGGTGGCTGGCGCATGCGAGTCGCCCTGGCCCGGCTCCTCCTGTCGTCTCCTGACCTGCTGATCCTCGACGAGCCGACCAACCACCTCGACCTCGACTCGGTCGGCTGGCTCGAGGCGCGCCTCAAGTCGTGGACGGGATCGCTGCTCTTCGTGTCGCACGACCGCGACTTCATCGACAACATCGCGACCCACGTCGTCGAACTCGCCAACGAGACGCTGACCGAGTACGTCGGCGGCTTCGCCGAGTTCGTCGTCGAGCGTGAGGAGCGGATCGAGCGTCTCCAGGCCCAGGCGGCATCCCAGGCCAAGCAGCGGGCGCAGACCGAGAAGTTCGTCGAACGGTTCCGCTACAAGGCGACCAAGGCCCGCCAGGTGCAGAGCCGGATCAAGATGCTCGAGAAGCTGGAGAAGATCGAGGTCCCCGAGCGCAAGGAACTCCAGGCGCGGTTCCAGTTCCCGGAGCCACCGCGGACCTCTCGAGTGGTCGCCGAGCTGAAGGACATGACGGCCGGGTACGGCGACAGCCCGGTGCTCCGTG
>JBFIHN010000025.1:0-15282 GCA_041601775.1 Acidimicrobiales bacterium | reverse complement strand
GAGTTCCGGAGGGAGGACTCGAACCCCCAATGACTGGACCAGAACCAGCTGTGTTGCCTATTACACCACTCCGGAAAGGTGGACGGATGACGCTATCCGACGGAGAGCGCGCCGACCGAAAGCGATAGCTGATCGTCCAGGTTGACGAGCCTGCGGAACCCGATCACCCGACCCACCGCGACCGCCACCGTCTCGCGTCCCATGGCCCGGATCTTGCCGCCGAAGGACAGTCCTGGGTCGACCGGTGACACCTGGGCGTCGAGGCCGAGCTCGTGGGCGATGCGGTCGAGTCGGTACGCGTGGTAGTCGTCGGAGACCAGGACGGCGCTCGTCATGTCGCGGGCACGCAGCTCCCTCGTGGCGGCGGCGAGCTGCTCCCACGTGTTCGATCCCTGCTCCTCGCGCAGGATCTGTTCCTCGGGGATGCCGGCGTCGCGCAGGTACTGGAAGCTGGCGGCGGCCTCGGTGAACCGATCGCCCTCCTGTTTGCCACCCGTCACCACGATCGTGCCCGCGACACCTGCACGATGGAGTTCGATCGCGTGCTCGAGGCGGGCGGCGAGCACCGGAGACGGTGTGCCGTCGTACTGGGCGGCTCCCAGGACGATGATGGCCTGGGCCGGGTCCTGATGTGCCTGGTTGCTGGCGTTGAAGACCTGCACGAAGGTCACCACGACATAGAGCGCCAACGCGCCGACGCAGAGCATCCCCACCCGGAGGGCGACACGGAGGATGCGGCGCACGATCACCGCAGATCGGCGAGTGCCACCCGCATCCGTTCGATCGTGGCCTCGCGGCCGAGCACCTCGAGCGACTCGAACAGCGGGGGGCCCACGGTCCTGCCGGTCACCGCGACCCGGATGGGCGCCTGGGCCTTGCCCAACTTGAGCCCCTGTGCCTCGCCCAGCGCCAGGAGCGAGGCGTGCAGCGACTCGGCGTCCCATGCCACGGTGCCGAACGCGTCGATCGCCGACGTGAGCATGGCGCCCGCCACCTCGGGCGACTTCGCCATCACCTTCTCCCACGACGCCTCGTCACGGACGGGTTGGTCGAGGTGGAGGAAGTCGACCATCGGCTCCGCGTCCGGCAGCAACCGGACGCGCTGCTGGAGGGCCGGCGCCAACGCGCGGATCGGTCCCAGGGTGGCGTCGGGCTGGGTCAGGAACGGCGTCGTCCGTTCGACGAACTCGTCGACGGTCAGCGCCCGCACGTACTCGGCATTGAAGTGCTCGAGCTTCTTCTCGTCGAAGAACGCCGGGGCCGGGTTGACGTCCTCGAGCCGGAACAGTTCGGTGATCTCGCTCATCGGGCGGATCTCGACGTCGTCCTTGGGACCCCAGCCGAGGAGCGCGAGGTAGTTCATCATCGCTTCGGGGAGGTAGCCGCGGTCCTTGAACTCCCCGACCGCGACCGAGTCTCGACGTTTGGAGAGCTTCTTGCGGCTCTCGTTCACGAGGAGCGGAAGGTGCGCGATGACGTCCGGGCGGCCCAGGTCGAGGGCATCACGCAGGAGCAGGTACTTGGGTGTCCCGTTCACGTGGTCCTCGCCCCGGACCACGTGGGTGATCGCCATGGTCGCGTCGTCCATGGCGTTGGAGAGCAGGAACACCGGGAGCCCGTTGGAGCGCAACAGGACGAAGTCCTCGATGGTCGAGTTGTCGAAGGTGACCGGGCCGCGGATCACGTCGGTGAAGGCGGTCGTGCCCTCGTCGGGCGCCCGGAAGCGCAGTGCCGCCCCCGCGCCCTCGGCGACGTCGCGGTCACGACAGAACCCGTCGTAGCCCGACGCGCCCTTCTCGGTCCGCCGTGCGTCCACGTCCTCGGGCGTGCAGTCGCACCAGTACGCCTTGCCGGACGTGAGGAGCGAGCGAGCGGCGGCTGCGTGGTGGTCGAGGTTGTCGGCCTGGTAGACGACGTCGCCGTCCCAGTCGAGGCCCAGCCACCGCAGCGAGTCGAGGATGTTCTCGGTGAGTTCGGGACGGTTGCGCTCGCGGTCGGTGTCCTCGACCCGCAGGAGGAAGTCGCCACCGCTCTGGCGAGCGACCAGCCAGTTGAACAGCGCCGCGCGGGCCCCACCCACGTGCAGGTAGCCCGTGGGCGAGGGGGCGAAGCGGAGACGTGGGGTGGCGGACACCGCGCCGAGGGTACCGGCGCTCGGCCGTTCCACCGGTGTCACTCGTCGGGTGCGGACGCCTCGCTGGCGACGCCGAGACGATCGAGGATCAGGGGTGCGACGGCGGTCGTCGAGACGGTCCGCCGCGACCGGTCGACAGACGTGCGGGCGCTGGGGTCGTACGTGCACAGGATCCCCTCGGGGACGTGGTAGCCGGTGCTCGCCACCTCGTCCTCGATCTCGACCACCTCGAGGCCCAGCTGTGCCGGCGTCCGCGCCTGACCGTCGACGGTGACCGTGCCGATGGCGCCGTCGGCCTGGCCGAACTCCATGGACACGAAGCCGTTGTCCTCCTCGGACCACACCAGGTCGCGCTCGCCGATGCGCAGGGCGCCGAGGCGGCGTCGCAGCCGATCGAGGGCCTGCTCGTCCGCGACCTGGACGTTGACGTGGGGGTCCATCGCCGGCCGACGCTCGACCACCGCGGGATCGATGCCGGCGTCGGCCACGAACGCATCGACGTCGCGGAGGTACAGCTGGCGACCGACGGGCGTCCCCTGCGCCGCCTGCTGCCCCATGGACGAGACCACCACCAGCATCGCTCCGGTGGCATCGCAGTGGCGGCGCAGGCGATCGAGCATCCGGTCGGCGTGCGCCATGGCCTCGGCGATCTCGTCCGACCACCGGTCGATCCACGCGGCGTCGAACCCGAACGTCTCCGGGTCGTAGTCACCGGGGAAGGTCGCCGCCCAGTACCGGTGCATCGCCGACGCGACGTGGTTGGTGAAGAACGCGGCAGCGTCCGGCCGGGTCGAACGCAGCTGGCCGACGAACAGGTCGAACGCGAGCACCGACTGGTACGAGCGACGACGGACCCGGACCTTCGGGTGGCGCCGCTCGTCGAGCAGTTGCCGGACCAGTCGGACCCCGGTCGAGGTGCGCAGACCCAGTCGCGGCGCCCGCAGCAGGAAGCGGCGGGCTGCGGCCACGTCGATCGCGGTCGAGACGTTGCGGGCCGATGCCCGCGCCATCGACAGGTTGAAGGCCTGGAACGACTCGAGTGCCGCCGGATGCGTGGCCGGCGACGGGGCGAAGGTGTCCGGGACGAAGAAGGCGTAGCGGTCGACGTCGTCGGGCAGTTCGTTGGTGTGCAGCAGCCCGAACACGCCGACCCGCCGACCCGCCTTCGTGGCGCGGTCCCACCACGTCGGGGCGGCGGCGTCCGCCTGGGTCGTGTCCTGCCCGAAGTGCCCGATGCCGTGCACGGTGTTGGGCACGCCGCGGTGCACCGTGGGCCACGTCACCCACGGCGACAGATGCCCCTCGTCGGGAGCGACCGAGGTCCACTGCGTGGACCGCTCGAGCAGCGCTGCCGTGGCCGACGCGGGGTTGGCGGCGACCCACCAGTCGACGATCCGCCACGGGACCTCGTTGAGCTCGAAGACGACGACCGGCTGCACGATCCGCCAGCCTACGGCCGCCACCTGCCAGCCTGGATCCGTGCAGGAGCCACCCGAGACGACCGCCGACGACGAGACCAACGTCGTCGTGACCAGCCCGGCCTCGGCACCGCCTCTCCAGGTCTGGGACGTCCTGGTGTCCCAGACCGCATCGTGGTGGGGCGAGCCCTATCTCGGCCCCGGCGGCGGCGAGATGCGCATGGAACCGGTCCTCGGCGGGCGCGTCTACTGCGGCAACGACCCCGGGTTCGGCGCGCTCCACGGCACGATCCGCGCGTACGACCCGCCGGAACGGCTCGAGATCGGCGGGGTCCTCGTGCCCGGCGCCTACGCCGGGCACATCACGATCACCATCGAGAAGACGAACCTGGGCTCCGAGATCCGCGTCGAACAGATGGCACGCGGCCGGATCGAGGCCAGCGTCGAGGAACGCATGGCGCATGGTTGGACCACGATGTTGCACACGCTGGCCGAGCTCGCCGACCGCTGACGACGCTCAGTCGTCGAGCGAGAGCTGGTCCTGCCAGTCGGCGGCGTAACGGGCGGTGACCTGGTCGGGCGTCTGGCGCAGGACCGCTGGTTCGACCATGTCGGCGATGTGTCGCAGTTCGGCGTAGTGATGGAAGTGACCGACCTCCTCGAACAGCTCGGTGCGGAGCTGGACGAGCGCCGGGTCCGCCGCCGAGTCGAGATAGCCGAAGAGCGTCGCGCCGATGCGCAGGTCGTGGATCACGGGGGCCCGGCCGAGCAGCGAAGCCCGCTTGAGGCCGATGGCCACGATCCCGGCCAGGGCGTCGCGTGCGTGCTCGCCGTCGGTGAGGTGCAGATCGGGTTCGACGATGCCCGCCAGCTTGAGGGCGTAGCCCTGGTCGGGGCCCTGGCTCCCCAGGCGCTCGCCCGACGGTTGCCGTTCGGATCCGGCGAAGTCGGCCGGGCGGTCCACGTTCCAGCTCTCGGGCCGCCGGGGCGGCGACGAGTAGGACCGGACCGGGACGTTGGGCTTCGTGGGAACGTGCTCGGGCGCTGCCATCGCCGGACGATCGTACTCACCCCGTTCTGGTGAACGAAGACGTCACCTGACGGTGCCGATCGTTCACCAGAACCCGACTCGTTGTCACCAGGACCCCACACATCCCGTTCTGGTGAACGGAGGCGACACCTGATGGTGTCGATCGTTCACCAGAACGGTGGTTGGTCAGAGGTGGTGGAGGAGTCCGAAGCGGATGCCGTCCGTGAGCGCCATCCACGACGCCTCGATGACGTTCTCGGACACGCCGACGGTGAACCACGAGTCGTCGCCGTTGGACGACTCGATGAGGACCCTGGTCACGGCCTCGGTCCCGATGGCCGTGTCGAGGACACGGACCCGGTAGTCGACCAGATGGATGTCGTTCAGCGCCGGGAAATGGCCGTTGAGCGCGGTACGCAGGGCCGAGTCCAGCGCGTTGACCGGGCCGTTCCCCTCGCCGACGGCGATCCGTCGGTCGTCACCGATCCACAGCTTGACCGTGGCCTCGTTCGTGAGCTCGATGTCCGCACCCGGGGCGACGTCGCCTTCGCGGTGGTACGACGACACCCGGTAGGACTCGACCCGGAAGTCGTCCGGGTCCCAGCCGGTCGCCCGACGCATGAGGAGCTCGAGCGACGCATCGGCCGCCTCGAAGACGTAGCCACGGGCCTCGAGGTCGTTGACCTTCTGGGCGATCTCGGCCGAGGCCTTCGCGTCGAGGTCGATGCCGAACTCCTCGGCCTTCATCTGCATGCCGGCGCGGCCGCCGAGGTCGCTGACCAGCACCCGGGTGTGGTTGCCGATGCTGGCGGGGTCGACGTGTTCGTACGACTTGTTCCCGGCCTTGCCGAGGGCGGACGTGTGCAGTCCGCCCTTGTGCGCGAACGCCGACGCCCCCACGTAGGGGTCTGCGGCGTGGGGTGGCAGGTTCACCAGCTCGCTCACGTGACGCGACACGGCCGTCAGGCGCGCGATGTTGCCCTCGGGCAGACAGGGGATCCCCATCTTCAGTTCGAGGTTGGGGATGCATGTCATCAAGTTGGCGTTGCCGGTGCGCTCGCCGTAGCCGTTGACCGTGCCCTGGAGATGCGTCGCACCGCCGACGACCGCGGCGATCGAGTTGGCCACCGCACAGCCGGTGTCGTTCTGGGTGTGGATTCCCACCTGGACATCGGCGCCGACGTGCGCCACGACCTCGGACGTGATCCGCTGCACCTCGTGCGGGAGCGAGCCGCCGTTGGTGTCACACAGGACGACGCACTCGGCGCCCTCCATGACCGCGGCCTCGAGCACGCGCAGCACGAACTCGGGGTTGGCCTTGTAGCCGTCGAAGCAGTGCTCGGCGTCGAAGAACACCCGCAGGCCGGCGGCGCGGAGGAACCGCACCGAGTCCTGCACCATGGCCACGCCCTCGTCGAGCGTGGTGCCGAGGGCCTCGGTGACGTGGAAGTCCCAGGACTTGCCGACGATGCAGGCGGTCGACGTCCCCGCCTCGACCAGCGCGCGCAGCGTCGGATCGGAATCCGACTTGCCCGCAGGCTTGCGGGTCGAGCCGAAGGCGACCAGCTCTGCATTCGACAGCGTCAGCTGATCGGGCGCTCGTTTGAAGAACTCGGCGTCCTTCGGGTTCGCCTGCGGATACCCGCCTTCGATCCACCGGACACCCAGATGGTCGAGCTGCTCGGCGATGCGGAGCTTGTCGTCGACCGACAGGGAGATGCCCTCGAACTGCGCGCCGTCGCGCAGCGTCGTGTCGAAGATGTCTATGCCGCTGCGGTCGCCTCGCACGCGACGGCTCCCTGCCGGAGCCAGCGCTGGCGCTTCTCCCGGCTCCGGGGTCACTGGCACAGCTCCACCCAGTCCTTGTGCTGGGGCAGTTCACCCCGCACACACTTCGCGTAGGCGTCGGCGATCGCCGTGGTGGCCGGTCCGGGACACGGGATCTGGCGGTCGTCGACGCTGTTCACGGCGGAGACCTCGGCCGCCGTGCCGCAGACGAACATCTCGTCCGCGATGTAGAGATCGGAGCGGGCGATGTCGTCGACGACGACCTCGTGGCCCATCTCCTCGGCCAGCGTCGTCACCGTGTGCTGCGTGATGCCCTGCAGCGCGCCGGACGACAGCGGCGGGGTGATGAGCTTGCCCTGACGGGAGACGAAGATGTTCTCGCCCGTGCACTCGGAGACGAGACCAGCCCGGTTCAACATGATCGCCTCGTCGTAGCCGGACTTGAGCGCCTCGACCTTGGCCAGCGACGAGTTGACGTAGTTGCCGGTCGTCTTCGACGCCGGGGGCATGGTGTTGTGGTCGTGGCGGGTCCACGACGAGATCTTCATGCGGACACCCTTGGTCACGGCGTCGTCGCCCAGGTAGGCGCCCCACGGCCAGCAGGCGATGGCGACGTCGACCGAACACGGCAGGGTGTTGAGCCCCATCTCGCCGTAGCCGTAGTAGGCGATCGGCCGGATGTAACACGACGGGAGCCCGGATTCGCGCACGACCAACTTGGTGGCCTCGACCAGCTCGTCGACCGTGTACGGCAGGTCCATCATGAGGATCTTGGCCGAGTTGTGGAGCCGTTCGATGTGCTCGGTCAGTCGGAAGATGCCCGGGCCCTCGCTCGTCTCGTAGGCGCGGATGCCCTCGAACACGCCCATTCCGTAGTGGAGGGTGTGGGTGAGGACGTGGATCTGGGCGGCGTCCCAGTCGACGAGCTCGCCGTTCATCCAGATCTTCTCGGTGGGTTCGAACGGCATGTCAGCTCTCCGTGTTCTGGCTCAGACGGGCGGCGATGGCGTCGCCGATCTCGGTGGTGGATCCCTCGGGTGCATCCTCGCATGCCGCCCGGATGCGTGACCCGGCATCGGCGTCGCCCAGGAACTCGAGCATCATCGCCGCCGACAGGATCGCGGCGACCGGGTTGGCCTTGTTCAGACCGGCGATGTCGGGCGCCGAGCCGTGGACCGGTTCGAACATCGACGGCGCCGTGCGATCGGGGTTCAGGTTGGCGCTGGCCGCGAGACCGATGCCGCCGGCCACGGCGCCGCCGAGGTCGGTGAGGATGTCGCCGAACAGGTTGTCGGTGACGATGACCGAGTACTGCTGCGGGTTGGTCACGAAGTGGATGCACGCCGCGTCGATGTGCTGGTAGTTGGTCTCGACGTCGGGGTACTCGGCGGCGACGTCGTCGAACGTCCGCTGCCAGAGATCTCCCGCGAAGGTCAACACGTTGGTCTTGTGCACCAGGGTCAGGTGCTTGCGCTCACGGCCCTGCGCCAGGTCGAAGGCGTAGCGGATGCAGCGCTCGGCGCCCTTGCGGGTGTTGACCGAGCCCTGGGTGGCGACCTCGAACTCGGTGTTCTTTCGCAAGAACCCGCCCTCGCCGGCGTAGGTGCCCTCGGTGTTCTCGCGCACCACCAGGAAGTCGATGTCCTCCTCGGGCAGGAGGAACGGCCGCAGGTTCACGTAGAGATCGAGCTCGAAGCGGGTCTTGAGCAGGATGCCCCGCTCGAGCAGGCCCGACGGCACCTCTCCCTGCGCGCCTCCGATGGCGCCCAGGAAGATCGCGTCGTAGTCCCGCAGCTCGGCGAGCGTCTCGTCGGAGAGGACCTCGCCGTCGCGCTTCCATCGCTGGGCGCCCATCTCGAACTCGGTTGCTGCGAAGTCGACGCCCGCGGCCCGCATGACCTTGAGGCCCTCGGCGACCACGTCCGGTCCGATGTAGTCGCCACCGACGACGGCGATCTTGTGTGTCATGTGTCTGCTCCCTGGAACGACGAAACCGCCCACCAGAGGTGGACGGTCGGAACAGCGCACACCCGGAGGTGCGCGCTAGCGAATGATGATGGTGGCGACGAAGCGCAGGAGGCTCGAGACCGGATTCACGGTTCCCAATGCAACCGCCTCGACGCGCCGACGTCAACTTCGGACCCCACCGCCCTCCCGGTAGCCTCAGACGATGGCTGTTCAGAAGCACAACCCCGCGCTCACGGATGAGCTTCCCGACAAGCACGTCCACGAGCTGACGCAAGCTGCATACGACCGGCTCAAGGCCGAGTACGACGAGCTCACGACCGTGAAGAAGATCGACATCGCCCGCAAGATCGAGGCGGCTCGTGAACTGGGCGACCTCTCCGAGAACGGCGACTATCACGCGGCCAAGGAAGAGCAGGGGAAGATGGCGGGACGCATCTCGCACATCTTCTCGATCCTCGAGAACCACGTGATCGTCGAGGCCGGTGGATCCTCGGTGGTGCGGGTCGGCTCCGTCGTCGAGATCCGCTACGACGGCGACACCGACACCGAGCGGTACCTCGTCGGATCGATCGAGGAGCGCTCGGACGAACTCGAGGTCATCAGTCCAGGCTCTGCGCTGGGCGAGGCACTCATGGGTGCCGGTGCCGATCAGTCCGTCGAGTACGAGACCCCGACCGGCCACACGTTGTCGGTCACCGTCGTCGGGATCGAGTAGCACCCCCGTGGCGACTGCCTGGGAGCCTCGCCTCCCTCCGGGACGGGCCATCGACCTCCCGGGACGCGGGACCACCTTCGTCCGCGAGGTCGCCGGGCCCGACCGCAGCGCCCCCACCGTCGTCTTGTTGCACGGCTGGACCGTGAGCGCCGACCTCAACTGGTTCCCGTCGTACGAGCCGCTCGCGCAGCGGTTCCGGGTGGTGGCCATCGACCATCGCGGGCACGGTCGAGGCATCCGCTCCCGACGTCGATTCCGGCTCGCGGACTGCGCCGACGACGTCGCCGCCCTGTGCGAGGCGCTCGACCTCGACCGGGTCACGGTCGCCGGCTACTCGATGGGCGGCCCCATCGCCATGCTCACCTGGCACCGACACCGGGACCTGGTCGACGGCCTCGTGCTGTGCGCGACCGCGCCGATCTTCCGGCGGTCGGGAGCGGGCCGGATCGTCGCCGGGGCGCTGCCCCTGGCTGCGGGCCTCGGAAGGCTCACGCCACCGCGTGCTCGCCACGCACTGGCCGGCCGCCTCCTCGGACAGCGGCTCGACGACGGCGACCTCGGCGCGTGGGCACGCTCACAGATCGGGCTCGGCGATCCGGTGGCGGTGGCCGAGGCCGGCGCCGCGATCGGTCGCTTCGACAACCGGTCCTGGCTCGGCGAGATCGACGTCCCCACCGTCGTCGTCCGCACGACACGCGATCTCGCGGTCCCACCGGCCCGCCAGACCACGCTGGCATCGTCGATCCCCGGTGCTGCCGTGCTCGACGTCGACACCGACCACGGCGGATGCCTCACCGCGGCCGACCGGTTCGTCCCTGCACTCGTCCGGGCCTGCGCCTCGGTGACCCACGCATCAGGAGCCAGCGAGCGGGCCACGTGATCCGGGCGTTGCTCGACCGCGCCATCGGCCGCCTCGCGCAGATCCTGGTGCTGTCGTTCCACCGGCGGGTCGACGTCGTGCACCGGGAGCGGCTGCAGCTCGCGGGGCCCACGCTGATCGTCGCCAATCACGGCAACGGGTTCGTCGATCCCGCCGTCGTGGCCGCGGCGCTCCGACGCGTGCCGCGCTTCGTCGCCAAGGCGACCTTGTTCGACGTCGTCATCGCCAGACCGTTCCTCGCGCTGGCCGGGGTGATCCCCGTGTACCGCCGATCCGACGGCGACACCGCCGCCAATGCGTCGACGTTCCGGGCGATCCACCGCGTCCTCGCCGCCGGCGGGACGGTGGCGATCTTCCCGGAGGGCACGTCGTCGGACCGACCCTCGCTCGAACCGGTCCGGACCGGCGCCGCCCGCATGGCGCTCGGCGCGCTCGCCTCGACGGACGACGTCACCATCATCCCGATCGGGCTGAGCTTCGAGAGCCATGTCGACATCCGTCCCGCCGTCGCGGTCTTCGTCGGCGAGCCGATCTCGGTCGACGGGTGGCGGCGGGAGACCGGGCGCCTCACCGCCGGGGAAGACGACCGCGACGCTGTGGTGGCGCTGACCGAGCGCATCCGCGAGCGTCTGGCCGCGGTGTCGCCGGACTTCGCCTCGCTCGACGAGCGCCTGATCCTGCGGGCGGCCGCCGAGGTGACGGCTCGGGACGCCGGAACCCGACTCGACCCGACGTTCGGGACCGTCGAGTTGCTGGCGAGGCAGCTCGCCACGGCACCGGCCGGCGACCGAGCATCGGTCGTCGACCGCTACCGCGACTACGCCACCCGGTTGTCGCTCATCGGGTTGAGCGACGCCGACCTCGAGAACCGGAACCAGATCCGTCGCCTGGCGCGCCCGGCCGGGGCCGCCGCTCTCCTGCTGCTCACCGGCCCCGCCCTCCTCGCGCTCGCGTTGATCCACCTCCCGGCCATCGCCATCGTCGTCGCCACCACGAGCGCGGCCCGGAATCCCATCCACAAGGGCACGACCCGTCTGTTGGTCGGCCTCGTCGCCGGCCTGGTCACCTGGGGCGTCACCGGCCTCGTGCTCGCCGACGGGACGTGGGCGTGGGTGATGGCGCTCGTGGTGGCCGTGGGCGGCGCCGTCGCCCTCGCGACGATCGCCCCGCTGTACACGCTGCTCCGCCTCGTCATCGGTCGAGCGCGGACCTTCGGCCGGCGCCAGCTGGCCGAGGACAGTCGCGAGGACCGCGAGATCCTCGTCCGCACGGTCGTCCGCGTCGCCGGTCCCCCCGTCGAAGGCCTCCACTGACCCGATCGGCAGGTGGTCTCAGGCGGAACGCAACGCGGCTTCGATCTGGCGGGCGGCGGCGGTGACGTCGTCACCGAAGGCTGCACCCGGTCGGCGCGTGACCCGCTCGATCGGACCGCTCACGCTCACGGCGGCGATGACCGAGCCGTCACGACGCACCGGCGCCGAGACCGACGCGACCCCGGATGCCCGCTCGGCCACCGAGGCCACCCACCCGTCGCGACCGAGCTCTCCCGTGAGCACCCGGCCCGCCGACCCGACGGTGAGCGGCAGACGAGCGCCCACCTGCACGATGGTCCGCAGTTCGTGCGCCGAGTCGACGGCGGCGACGCAGAGCCGCTCGTCTCCCTCGGCGACGTAGAGCTGCGTCGACTCGCCGGTCCGGTCTCGCAGTGACTCGAGCGCGGGGGCGGCGGCGACGGTGAGCGGGAACGAGTCGACGGCGGCACGTCCGAGGCCGATCAACCCCAAGCCGGCCACGAACGCACCGTCGGCGTTGCGGCGCAACAGGCCGTGCACCTCGAGCCCGACGGCCAGGCGATGGGCCGTTGCCCGGCTGATCCCCGTGCGGTCCGGGAGGTCGGCGGCACGGACCGGACCCCTCGCGACGACGTCGAGGATCCGAACCGCCTTGTCGAGCACGCCGATCCCGCTTACAGTGTCCATTGGTTGGGAATCCTATCCCACATACTGAGACAGTCAACCCGCACGAGGGAAGAAGCACACGATGGGCAAGACACTGAGCGAGAAGCTCTGGGACCGCCACCTGGTCCACCACGGCGACGACGGTGACCTGCTGTTCATCGACCTCCACCTGATCCACGAGGTCACGTCGCCCCAGGCGTTCGACGGACTACGCCTGAACGGACGGACCGTCCGCCGCCCCGACCTGACCCTGGCCACCGCCGACCACAACGTGCCGACGGCGGACATCGACCAGCCGGTCGCCGACCCGATCAGCGCCAAACAGCTCCAGACGCTCGAGGCCAACTGCGCCGAGTTCGGCATCACCCACTACGGCCTCGGCAACCCGATGCAGGGCATCGTCCACGTCATCGGCCCCGAGCAGGGCTACACCCAACCGGGCATGACCGTGGTCTGCGGCGACTCGCACACCTCGACACATGGCGCCTTCGGCGCCATCGCCTTCGGCATCGGGACGTCCGAGGTCGAACACGTCCTCGCCACGCAGACCCTCCCCCAGTCCCGGCCGGGCACCATGGCCGTCACCGTCGACGGCGACGTCCGACCGGGCGTCACGGCGAAGGACATCGTGCTCGCCATCCTCGGCCGGGTCGGCACCGGCGGCGGCATCGGCTCGATGATCGAGTTCCGCGGGTCGGCCATCCGTTCCCTGTCGATGGAAGGCCGGATGACGGTCTGCAACATGTCGATCGAGATGGGCGCCAAGGCGGGGCTCATCGCACCCGACCAGACGACCTTCGACTACGTGGAAGGGCGTGCCAACGCCCCGACGGGTGCCGACTGGGACGCCGCCGTGGCCGACTGGAAGACCCTGTTCACCGACGACGATGCCACCTTCGACAAGGAGGTCGTCATCGATGCCGCCACGATCGAGCCGCACGTGTCGTGGGGCACCAACCCCGGCCAGGTGATCCCGATCTCGGCCGACGTACCCGACCCCACCAGCTACGCCGACCCGGTCGAGCGCGACGCGGCCGAGCGGGCCCTCGAGTACACGGGCCTCACCGCCGGAACGCCGATGCGCGACGTCGCCGTCGACACGGTCTTCATCGGGTCGTGCACCAACTCGCGGATCGAGGACCTGCGCGCCGCTGCTGCGGTCGCGACCACGGCGCTCGAAGCCGGCAGGACGGTCACCATCCCCCGCGCCATGGTCGTTCCCGGCAGCTTCGCGGTGAAGGACCAGGCCGAGGCCGAAGGCCTGCACGACATCTTCCGCGCCGCCGGGTTCGACTGGCGTGAGCCGGGCTGCTCGATGTGTCTGGCCATGAACCCGGACAAGCTCGCCCCCGGCGAACGCTGCGCGAGCACCAGCAACCGCAACTTCGAGGGACGCCAGGGCCGAGGCGGACGCACCCACCTCGTCTCCCCCGAGGTCGCCGCAGCCACGGCCATCGTCGGCCGCTTCGCCACCCCCTCCGACCTCGCCTGACCCGGATATTTCGTTCGTTCACGCAACCGTTCACGTCAATCGACGAAATATCCAGAAAGAAGCACGCCATGAAGGCAGTACGCACCATCGAAGGCACGGCCGTCCCCCTGGATCGGTCCGACGTCGACACCGACCAGATCATCCCGTCCGACTGGCTCAAGCGGGTCGAGCGCACCGGGTTCGAGAAGGGCCTGTTCTCCGAGTGGAAGGACGATCCCGGCTTCGTCCTCAACCAGGAGCGGTACCAGGGCGCCAACATCTTGATCGGCGGACCCAACTTCGGCACCGGCTCGTCCCGCGAGCACGCCGTCTGGGCCATCCAGCAGGCCGGGTTCGAGGCCGTCATCTCCCCCCGCTTCGGTGACATCTTCCGCAACAACTGCACGAAGAACGGGCTCGTCCCGGTGCAGGTGTCCGCCGAGATCGGTGAGCAACTGCTGCGGGCGGTCGAGGCCGACCCCACCCTCGTGTTCCAGGTCGACGTCGAGTCGCGCACGATGCGGGCCGGCGACATCGAGAGCTCGTTCCCGCTCGACGACTCGACCCAGCACCGGTTCCTCGAAGGGCTCGACGACATCGGCCTGACGCTCCAGGTCGAGGACGAGATCACGGCGTTCGAGGCGAGCCGACCGTCCTACCTGCCGACCGTCGGCGGCTGACGACGCCGTCGACGATCCTCGCCCGACAACGACGACGGCCCCCGTGGAATCCACGGGGGCCGCCGACGTCGTCTGAGCAGATCAGCTCAGATCAGATCTGATCAGATCACTTGGGTGGCATCCGGATGCCGCCGTCGACGCGGACGACGTGGGCGTTCATGTAGCTGTTCGTGAGCAGCTCGGCCGCCATCGAGGCGAACTCGTCGGACGTGCCGAGACGCTTCGGGAACAGGACGCTCTGGCCGAGGTTGGCCTTGAACGCCTCGGAGGCCTCGCCCTCGCCGTAGATCGGCGTGTCGATGAGCCCGGGGGCGATGCAGTTGATGCGGATGCCGGCGGCGCTGAGGTCGCGGGCCACGGGGAGGGTCATGCCGACGACGCCGCCCTTGGACGACGAGTAGGCGGCCTGGCCGATCTGGCCGTCGAAGGCGGCGACCGAGGTGACGGTGACGATGGCACCCTTGGCGCCGTCCTCGTCCCCTTCGTTCAGGCTCATGGCCGAGGCGCCGAGGCGCACGCAGTTGAACGTGCCGACCAGGTTGACCTCGATGACCTTCTTGTAGATGTTCAGGTCGTGGGCCGACTCGTACTGGCCGTCGCGGCCGATGGTCCGGGTCGCGAAACCGATGCCGGCCGCGGTGACCATCGTCTTGAGGGGGCCCATCTCCTTGGCGGCCTCGATGGCGGCGATGACCTGATCCGGGTCGGAGACGTCGGCGTGCACGAACACACCACCGATGTCCTTGGCGACGGCCTCACCCTTCTCGTCGTTCATGTCGACGACGACGACGTGCTGGCCCTTCGAGGCGAGCAGTCGGGCGGTGGCTTCGCCGAGGCCGCTGGCCCCGCCGGTGATGACAGATGAAGAACCGGTGATTTCCATGTCCGGAGACTATTGACTGGTCGGTCAAGTCGGCCAACCGGCCCGGATCCACCGATCGATGGTCCTCAGTAGGCGAGTTCGTCGGCCCAGTCGTCACGGTCGAGCGCCGCGGCGAACGCTCGGATCTCGGTCTCGGAGATCGCACCCACGGCATCGGAGGGGAGGCCGTCCTCCACGACACAGCCCGCGGTGACGAGCAGCGGCAGCATCCGGGCGTTGAGCTTCTGCACGACGCGTCCCTCGCACCCGGGGCACGCGAAGTCGACCTCGAGGCCGAGGCCACCGTCGTAGGTGCGCAGGGTGGTCTCCGGGGCCCGGACGCGCACCACACCACACGAGGGGCAGACCGTTCGAAGG
>JBFIHN010000024.1:0-15294 GCA_041601775.1 Acidimicrobiales bacterium | reverse complement strand
CCACCGCGGTCGACGACCGACAGCAGGAGCACGGGCTCGGCACCGGCCTCGCGGATGACGTCGGCGGCCTCGAGCATCGAGACCCCACGGGTGACGGCGTCCTCGACGACGACCACGCGGTCGCCCGGTTCGAGCGCACCGGCGATCCGCCCGCCTCCGCCGTGGTCCTTGACCTCCTTGCGGACGCTGAAGGACCGCAGCGGCCGGCCGCGTGTCGCGGCGATCGCTGCCACCCCGAAGGCCACGGCGTCCGCACCCATGGTCAGCCCGCCGATCGCCGTGACGTCGTCGGGGATCGCGGCCAGCGCCGCGTCCGCGACCAGGAGCATCCCCTCGGGGCTGCAGGTGGTCTGCTTGGCGTCGCAGAACCACGTGCTCGTCCTCCCCGACTTCAAGACGAACTCTCCCTCGCGGACCGAGTGGGTGCGGACGTGCTCGACGAGCGACATGGGACTACCTCCAGAGACGGTCTGAGCGTTTGACGATCGGGACGCCGACGGCGGCGACGAGCGCTGCGGCCACCGTCCCGGCACCGTTGCGGACGATCCAGCGGCGGCGGACGGCGTCGTCGAGATAGCGGCCGAGGGCATCGAACTCGGCGTCGGTGAGGAGGCGTTCGGTGTCGTCGGGGCCGATAGTGTCGTCGACGTAGACCAGTTGGCCGGCCGACTCCTGCACCCGCAGTTCGATCGTCTCGTCGGCGACGTCGACGAGCACGGCCCATGCGGTGACCGGGTCGCCGACCTCGGGCGTGTGGGTCACCCGCCGGGGCTCGCCCACCACCTCGCCGTCGAACCCGACGTCGGCCAACGCGTCGACGGCGACGCGGGTCGCGTCGTCGGCGTCGAGGAGGGGCCGTGGCGTGAACCAGGAGGCGGCGGCGGCGCCGATGGCTCCGAAGACCAGGACCCACGAGATCACCCGCACTGCTGCACGCACGGCGGCGACCGTACAGCGCCCATGACCACGCAGCGCGAACCGGCCGAGACGGGCCTTCCACCCGAGCGCACCCGTGGGTACGCTCGGCCCCTCATGACACGCGTCCTCGCGGTGGCGAACCAGAAGGGTGGCGTCGCCAAGACGACCTCGGTGCACACCCTGGGAGCGGCGCTGGCCGAGCAGGGCCTCCGGGTCCTCCTCGTCGACCTCGACCCGCAGGCCTGCCTCACCTACTCGACCGGCGCCGACCCCGACTCGCTCGATCGATCGCTCCACGACGTCCTGGTCCACGGGGCAGCAGCGGCCGAGGTGACCGTCGACGTCGGCGGATGCACCCTGCTCCCCGCCACCATCGACCTGGCCGGGGCCGAGGTGCACCTGCTGTCGCGCACCGGCCGCGAGTACGCGCTCAAGCGGGCGATCGGCGACCTCACCGCAGCGCACGACATCACGCTCATCGACTGCCCGCCCTCGCTCGGCATCCTCACGATCAACGGGCTCACCGCCGCCGACGAGGTCCTCATCCCCCTGCAGTGCGAGACCCTGAGTCACCGCGGGGTCGGCCAGTTGCTGGAGACGATCAGCGACGTGCGCGACTACACCAACGACTCGCTGCAGGTGCGGGGCGTCATCGCGACCATGTACGACGGTCGGACCAACCTCGCCCGGGAGGTCGTGGCCTCGATCCGGGACACCTACGACCTCGAGGTGTTCGACCCCCCGATCCCCAAGTCGGTCCGCGTCGCCGAGGCGCCCGGGCAGAACCGTTCGGTGCTCGAGCACGCCAGCCGGTCCAAGGCGGCCGCGGCGTACCGGGCGCTCGCCGCGCAGCTCGTGGGCGCCTCATGACCCAGTCGAGGCGCAACCTCGACCCGACGGGCAAGCGAGCGCTCTTCGAGACGCCGGTCACGGCAGCCGACGACGCGCTCCGCGCCGGCGAACACGCCGACGGTCGCGCCGCGCTGTTCTCCACCGGGAAGCCGACGCCGGGCACTGCGCTGGTCGAGTGCTCGTCGTGCACGACCAGGACCCGGGTGACCCTCGCCGACGTCGCGCTCCGTCTCGCGTCCTTCTCCGTCTACCTCCCGCTGCTGCACCCGAGACATCCGCACCGGATCCGGTGTCCGCACTGCGGCAAGACCACCTGGTGCCGGATCGGTTGGGGCGAGTAGCCGGCCGGACCGGTCAGTCGGCGTCGCCGCCGCCGTCGAGCAGCCACTGGCGGTAGTCGGCCCGTTGGTCGGCGTCGAGCGTGGCGGCGAGCTGCACCAACTCGAGCAGCTTGGCCGAGTCGAAGGGCTTGGACACGAAGCCGAGCGCACCCAACTCGATGGCGTTGCGGTAGTGACCGGCACGGTCGGTGGCGAGACCGGAGATGACGATGACCGCCGGCTTCGGCTCGTCGAGCTGCTCGAGGACCCCCCAGCCGTCGAGCTCGGGCATCATCACGTCGAGCAACACGACATCGGGTTGGACCGCAGGGATGCGCTCGAGGGCTTCGAGCCCGTTGTCGGCGGTGACCACGACGTAGCCCTCGGCCTGGAGCTCGAGACGGAGCAGCAGCTGGATGTTGTGGTCGTCGTCCACGACGAGGACCGTGGTCACGACGGCGAACCGGCGGTTCCCTCCGACGCCCGTCCGGCGTAGCGCACCGATCCGTCACCGGATTCGACCACGCCGATCTGCATGGCCCGATGCCCCGCCGTACGCAGGCTGTCGAGGGTCGTGTGCACTTCGTCCTCGGGCACGACCACGACCATGCCGATGCCCATGTTGAACACCTTGGCCATCTCGTCGTCGCTGACGCTCCCCAACCGCTGGATCTCGCCGAAGACCCGGGGTGCTTCCCACGTGTCCCGGTCGACCACGGCGTCGAGCTTCGGGGTCAGTACCCGCGGGAGGTTGCCGGGGATTCCGCCGCCGGTGATGTGGGCGACCGCGCGGACGTCGACGATGCGGAGCAGCGACGCGATCGCGGGCGAGTAGATGACCGACGGGGCGAGCAACTCGTCGGCCAGGGTGTGGTGGGCCCCGTCCCAGGCCGGCTGGTCGAGCGTCATCTCGGCGACGTCGAAGAAGACACGCCGGGCGAGGGAGTAGCCGTTGGAGCGCAGGTTGGGCGACGGCAGACCGATGAGGGCATCGCCGGCGCGGACCGTGGTCCCGTCGAGGATGCGGTCACGTTCGGCGACGCCGACCGCGAAGCCGACCAGGTCGAACTCACCGGGCTCCATGGCGCCGGGGTGCTCCGCCATCTCGCCACCGATGAGGGCACAGCCCGCGTCGCGGCAGCCCTTGGCGACACCGGACACCAACTGGTCGATGTGGTCGGGGTCGAGTTGGCCGACGGCGATGTAGTCGAGGAAGAACAGCGGCTCGGCGCCGGCGCACGCGATGTCGTCGACGCACATCGCGACCAGGTCGACGCCGATCGAGTCGAAGCGGTCGGCGGCATGCGCGACCATCGCCTTGGTCCCCACTCCGTCGGTCGACGAGATGAGGACCGGATGGTCGAAGCGGTGGGCCGGGAACTGGAACAGGCCGCCGAAGCCGCCGATGTCGCCGATGACCTCGGGGCGGAACGTCGACCGCACGTGGTCCTTGATGCGCTCGACTGCCGTCTCGCCCGCGGCGATGTCGACGCCGGCCGACTCGTAGGTCTCCCCCACTGGATCGGTTGCTCCCATGGTCATGCGTCGAACCGGAGTTGGGCGCCGCCGGCGAACGCCGCGTCGGATCGCTCGGCGACGGTCGCGGCGATGCCGCTCGACGGCGCATCCTTGCCTGCCGCGTCCTCGAGCATGCTCTTGCCCAGGCTCACCGGGATGTCGACGGGGTAGTTGCCGGTGAAGCACGCGTCGCAGAACCCGCTCTGGGGCGTTCCGGTCGCGGCGACGAGCCGGTCGAGACTCAGGTAGGCGATCGAGTCGACCTTGAGATAGTCACGGATCTCGTCCAGCTCCATGTTCGCCGCCAGCAGCTCGCTGCGGACGCCGGTGTCGATGCCGTAGAAACACGACCACATGACCGGTGGCGCCGAGATGCGCAGGTGGACCTCGGTCGCGCCGGCCTCACGGAGCATCTGGGTGAGCGTGCGCTGGGTGGTCCCCCGCACGATCGTGTCGTCGACCACGACGATCCGCTTGCCGACGAGGTTCTCGCGGAGCGGGTTGAGCTTCATGCGGACCGCGGCCTCGCGAGCCTGCTGGTTGGGAGCGATGAAGCTGCGGCCGATGTAGCGGTTCTTGACGAGTCCGTGGCCCGAGGGGATCCCCGAAGCGAGGGCGAAACCCTCGGCGGCCGGGACGCCCGACTCGGGCACCCCCATCACCATGTCGGCTTCGACCGGTGCCTGCTGGGCGAGTTGCTCGCCCATGCGGACCCGGGCCTGATGGACGTTCTTGCCGTAGAGCGTCGTGTCGGGGCGGGCGAAGTAGACGAACTCGAAGAGACACAGCCGCGGATCGACGTCGACGGCGGGGAACGCCCGGACCGAGCGGTAGCCGGTGGCGTCGATGACGACCATCTCGCCCGGTTCGAGCTCACGGACGAAGTGGGCGCCGATGAGGTCGAGGGCCGACGACTCCGACGCCAGGACCCATCCGGTCTCGAGGCGGCCCAGGCACAACGGACGGAAGCCGTGGGGGTCGCGCACGCCGACGACGTGGGCTTCGTCCATGCAGACGATCGAGAAGGCACCCTCCAGGTGCGGCAGCACCTCGAGCAGGGCGTGTTCGAGGTCGCGGTCGTCGTTGCGTTCGATGTCGGTCTGCTCGATCGCTCGCGCCAGCATCTCGGCCACGAGGTCGCTGTCCGAGCTGCACTCGTCGGTGCCCGGCAACATGCCGAGCTCGGCGGCGAGGTCGGCGGTGTTGACGAGGTTGCCGTTGTGGCCGAGCGAGATCTGGTGTCCCGCGGCCTCACGGGTGACCGGCTGGGCGTTCTTCCACACGCTCGACCCGGTGGTCGAGTAGCGGACGTGGCCGATCGCCAGATGGCCGGGCAGGCCGTTGAGGATCCGGTCGTCGAACACCGACGTCACCAGACCCGTGTCCTTGACCGTGATCATCTCGGTGCCGTCGGAGACCGACATGCCCGCCGCTTCCTGGCCGCGGTGCTGCAGGGCGAAGAGCCCGAGGTAGGTGAGGTGGGCGACCGGTTGGCCGGGCGCATAGATCCCGAAGACCCCGCAGGCCTCCTTGAGCTCGTCGTCGTCCGACGAGGTCATCTCATCACCGGTGGAGGTCATGTCGCCGTCCACGCTACCGGCCGACGATCCGCGGACCGAACCTTCTCCGGTCCCGTGCTCACTCCCCGAGTTTCCGAGCGACCGCGTCCGCGATCATCTCGAGTTGGTCTTCACCGAAGATCTCGCCCTCGGCCCGCAGCCGGATCCGGCGACGCAGGGCCTTGAGTTCGGCGCTGAGCGTCTCGACGATGCCGTCGGAGACCGTGCCGGCGCTGCGGATCTCCTCGCGGAGCAGGTCGATCACGTCGGGATCGACCGTGGCGTAGCCGTCCGATGCCGGCACGAGGTCGGGCGTCGCCGCCGGGGCGACCTCGACGACGGGCCGGTCGAGCAGGTGCACGATGCCGTCCTGGATCTCCCGGAGGGCAACCAGGACCGGCGAGAGGTCCACCGAGACGTCCTCGCTCGCGGGCAGCTGTTCGGCGAGGTCGTCGTGCAGCCGGTCGAGGCGAGCGGTGAGCGGCGTCAGGTCGACGGTCTCGCCGCCACCCGCCACCATCTGACGGAGGCGCTCGAACTCGGTCGTGACCTGGTCGCGCAACGTCGCCACCTGGTCCACGGTCTCGCCGCCACCCGCCACCATCTGACGGAGGCGCTCGAACTCGGTCGTGACCTGGTCGCGCAGCGTCGCCACCTGGTCGGCGATCTCCGGGGCCACCTCCACGGGCCGGGCGGCGGCGTCGTCGGCCAGGACCAGCCCTTCGTCGAGGCGGCCGATGATGTCCTCGACCCCGGTGCGGACGGCATGCAGCTCCGCCTCCAGCTCCGGTGACATCTCGGCGGGTGCCGGGTCGGCCGGTTCCGGGATGTCGATGACCAGTCCCCGCGCGAGCTCCTCGCGGAGCGCGGCCACGTCGGCGACGAGCGATGCGAGGTGGACGCCGGCGGCGGGTTCGGGCACGTCGTCGACGACCTCGGCCTGGGCGAGCAGGTCCCGCACGGATGCCGTCAGCTCGGTGACCTCGCGCTGGAGGACCGCAACGGCCTCGGGGTCGGTCGACGACGCGTCACGATCGACCAGCGCCTCGACGGTGGCCCGCATCTGGCGGACCTCGTCCCAGAGCGCGCCCACGACCTCGCCGGAGGCGAGGTCCTGCAGGGTCTCCTTGAGCTGCTCGAGCGTGCCGGTGACCGCCCCACTCTCGTGGGCCGAGGACTCGAGGAGCGCGTCGACCTGCGAGCGCAGACCGGCCAGCTCGCCGAACGACTCGGTCGCGATCTTCCCGGCGCCACCGAGCTCGGCACGCAATCCGCTGTCGAGGTCCTCGATCGCCGCGTGCAAGGTGTCGAAGCGGCTGCCGAGCGCGGCCGCGGTGTCGGTGCTCGCCACCACGGCCAGCCGATCCTCGATCCCGACGAGTCGCTCGTCGACGAGGGACCGACCGAGGTTGTCCTGGGCCTCGAGGATGCTGCGTACCTCGGCGAGCGCCCGGCGCGTCGATTCGTCACTCGAGTCGGAGCCGGTGAGCAACGACTCGACCCGGGCCCCGACGCGTTCGAGCGTCTCCTCCGACGCGGCCAGACCGCGACGCAACTCGTCGAGCGTCCGCTCGTTGGCTCGGCGATACTCCTCGATGTCGGTCGCCTGGGTGCGGGTGAGCTTGGTCACCAGGTCGGCGTACTCGTTGAGCCGATCGGTCATCGCCGAGCGGTAGCTGGTCGTCGACGTGACCAGGGCGTCGACGCGCATGCTCAGCGTCGACATCGAACTGTGGACCATCTCGAGACGGCTGGCGACGCCCGGGTCCGAGACGCCGGACACGTCCGCCGGGACGATCTCGGGTTCGTCCGACCTCGGGGACGAAAAGGTCGAACCGCCGTCTCCGGCCCCAGTGTCACGTTCCTCGTCGCTCATGCGTCCTCCGAGATCGAGCGTCGTACAGCCGCTCATCTTGTCGCATCGGCCGTCCACTTCGCGTGACGAGGACTGGTTACCCTCGTCACTGATGGCCCAAGACCAACGTGCGGGCCGAGTCGACGCCCTCCTCGGGCGCGTGCTCGGCGACCGGCCCCGCCTGCTCAAGTTCGTGCGGTACAGCGCGGCGTCGGCATCGGGCGTCGTCACCGGCCAGTCGACGTTGTTCTTCTGCCTGCTGGTGCTCGACCTCGGCGCCGTGACCGCGAACCTCCTGGCCGTCACGATCGGATCGATCCCCAACTACCTCATCAACCGGGCGTGGACGTTCAACAAGCGGGGCACACACAGCTTCGCCCGGGAGGTGCTGCCCTTCTGGTCCATGGCCCTGCTCGGCCTGCTGTTGTCGACGTTCACCGTGGCATGGGCGGCACAACGCTGGGACGACAACGTGCTCGCGATCAGCGCCGCCAACACCGCAGCGTTCGGTGTGCTGTGGGTGGCGAAGTACTTCGTGCTCGACAAGGTGCTGTTCGCACCCATCGCGGCAGCCGTGGAGGCCGCCGACTAGCTAGTGGACCGTCCCGCTCCCCAACGCCGCGGGGAGCGCCCCCCGCCAGGCCGCGCCGAGCAGGGCGACGTCGATCCCGACGACCTCGCCGATACGGAGGTGGCTGCCACCAGCCGCGCCGACCGTGCGGCTCGGCACGCCGGCAGCGGCGGCCGTGTCGTGGAAGGCGGTCTCGTCGTCGGGGTCCACGGCGCACAGCACCGCCGAGGGCGTCTCGGCGAAGAGCGCGACATGGTCGGGCCGCCGTGGCGTTCCGTCGGCGGGCGGCGGGAGCTCGACCGTGGCGCCCACGCCGGATGCCGCCGCCATCTCGGCCAACGCCGGCCCGAATCCACCGGCCAGGTCGTGCACCGACAGGAGCCGGCCGGCCCGCACCATGTCCCGGACGAAGTCGGCGACCGACCGGTGGACGGCGAGATCGAGCGTCGGCGGCGTCCCACGCTTGTGCCCCTTCGACCAGGCCCAGGCACTCCCGGACAGGCTCGTGGCCGGGGCGCCGACGAGGACCAGGGTGGTGTCGGGATGCAGGGCGATCCCCGGCGGACGACGTTCGAGTGCGTCGATGATGCCGACCGTTCCCACGACGGGTGACGGATCGATGTTCGTGCCGTTCGATTCGTTGTAGAGCGAGACGTTGCCGCCGATCACGGGGACCGACAGTGCATTGCACGCCTCGGCCATGCCGTCGATCGCCTCCGACAGCTGCCACATCACCTCGGGGTGTTCGGGGTTCCCGAAGTTGAGGCAGTTGACCAGGCCCAACGGCTCGGCGCCGACGCAGGCCAGGTTCATGACCGACTCGGCCACCACGGCGGCCGTGCCGGCACGGGGATCGAGGGCACACCAACGATGGTTGCCGTCGGTGGTCAGTCCGAGACCACGACCGGTCGGCTTCCCGGTCCGGGGATCCTTGAGCCGCAGGACGGCGGCGTCGCCGCCCGGGCCCTCGACGGTGTTGAGGAACAGCTGGTGGTCGTACTGCGACGAGACCCACGACGTGTCGGCGATGAGCGACTGGAGGTCGGCGGTGTGGTCGTCCGGTGCGGCCAACGAGTCGGCGGAGTCGGCCAGCGACGCGCCGTGGTCCGCGGGCTCGGCGAGGGGCCGGTGGTAGAGCGGTGCGGCGTCGTCGAGCGAGTTGGCCGGGATGTCGGCGAGGACGTCGCCGTCGGGACGGTCGAGGATGCGGAAGCGACCGCTGCCGGTCACGACGCCGATCACCGAGGCGGTGATCTCCCACTTGGCGCAGATCGCGATGAGCTCGTCGAGCTTCGCCGGTTCGATGATCGCCAGCATCCGCTCCTGGCTCTCGGAGATCATGATCTCGAACGGCTCCATGCCGTCCTCGCGCACGTGGACCTCGGACAGGTGCAGGTCCATGCCCACACCGCCCTTCGACGAGGTCTCGCTCGCGGCGCCGGTGATGCCGGCAGCGCCGAGATCCTGGATCCCGACGACGAGTCCGGCCTCGAGGATCTCGAGGCACGCCTCGATGAGGCGCTTCTCCTCGAAGGGGTCGCCGACCTGGACGCTGGGCCGCTTGTCGCCGTCGTCGGCCTCGTCGTCGAAGCTGGCCGACGCGAGGACGCTGGCGCCGCCGATGCCGTCGCGGCCGGTCGAGGAACCGAAGAGGACGGTCAGGTTGCCGGGTCCCGACGCCCGGGCCAGGGCGAGGCGGTCCTGGGGCAGGACCCCGAGGCAGAACACGTTGACCAGCGGGTTGCCCTGATAGGTCTCGTCGAAGATCGTCTCGCCACCGACCGTGGGGACCCCCACCGAGTTGCCGTACCCCGACACGCCCGACACGACGCCTTCGGCGATCCACCGGCTGCGGGGGTCCGACAGCGGACCGAAGCGCAGCGGATCCATCAGGGCGATCGGGCGGGCGCCCATCGAGAAGACGTCACGGAGGATGCCACCCACCCCGGTTGCCGCTCCCTCGTAGGGCTCGATGGCGGAGGGATGGTTGTGGCTCTCGATGCGGAACGCGGCGGCGATGCCGTCGCCCACGTCGACCACACCGGCGCCTTCGCCCGGCCCCACGAGCACATGCGGTGCCTCCGACGGCAGCCGCTTCAGGTGGACGCGTGACGACTTGTACGAGCAGTGCTCCGACCACATGACCGAGTACATCGCGAGCTCGAGCTGGTTGCCGGGCCGGCCCAGGATCCGGGCGATCTCGTCGGCTTCGTCGTCGGTCAGGCCCAACGCGCGATGGACGGACGGATCGAGGGGGATCTCTGCTGCGTTGGGCGGCGCCATGGACCCGCACGCTAGGCGGACCCGCGACGCGCGTCTGCGTGGTCGCCACGACGTCGGGTGGTGGCTCCCAAATGTCCGGTCTCGAATGGGGCATATCACTGACGCAGGTATTGCTGCCCCCGAAAGGTTGTGCTTTCCTGGAAAGCAATGGCTGCGAAACGTGAAATGTCCGACGCACACAAGGCGGCTTTGGCCGAAGGTCGGCAGCAGGGAAAGGCCGTCCGTCTCTATCTCGACGCGCTCGATCAACACCGCCCGAAGCGGGGACGCAAGCGCACGGCAGATTCGATCCGGGCCCAACTCGACAAGATCAACACCACCATCGACGATGCCTCGCCGGTGAAACGCCTCCAGCTGATCCAGGACCGCATGGACCTCGAGGCCGAGCTCGAGGCCATGGAGAACAAGCCGGATCTCAGCGGTTTGGAGGAGGCGTTCGTGGCCGCGGCCAAGGACTACAGCGAACGGAAGTCGATCTCGTATGCCGCCTGGCGTGAGCTGGGTGTCGACGCCGCCGTACTCAAGCGGGCCGGGATCGGCCGCGGGAGCTGAGGCCGGTTCAGGCGGGGACGCGAGCCGAGTCGAGCAGCGACTGCAGCATCGGGATGCCATCGGTCGAGCCGAGCAGTTCGTGGCTCGCCCGCTCCGGGTGCGGCATCAACCCCACGACGTTGCGGCCCTCGTTGCACACACCAGCGATGTCGTCGACCGATCCGTTGGGATTGTCGACATAGCGCACCACGACTCGATCCTCCGACCGCAACATCGCGAGGGTCTCGGGATCGCAGGTGTAGTTGCCCTCGAAGTGGTTGATCGGGATCCGGAGTTCGTCACCGACCGTCGTCGCGCTGGTCAACACCGACTCCGTCGTCTCCACCCGCAGTGTCGCGGTGGTGCACAAGAACTTGAGGCCGGCGTTCTTCTGGAGCGCTCCGGGCAGGAGCCCCGCCTCGGTCAGGACCTGGAAGCCGTTGCAGATCCCGACGACCGCGCCGCCGTCGCTGGCGAAGGTGCGCACCGCGTCCATGATCGGCGAGAAGCGGGCGATCGCACCGGGACGGAGGTAGTCGCCGTGGGCGAACCCCCCGGGGACGATGACCGCGTCGACAGCACCGAGCGACGTGTCACCGTGCCAGAGCATGTCGGCGTCGCCGCCGAGGGCTCGGATGGCATCGATCGCGTCCTGCTCGCAGTTCGATCCCGGGAACAGGACCACCCCGACCTTGTTCACGGGCCCACTCGCTTCGCTCGGGCGGTGTTCATGCCGTTGCCGCCGCCGCGATGGTGATGGCCGAGTCCTCGATCACGGGGTTGGTGAGGAAGCGGCTGCACACGTCTTCGACCAACGCATGCGCTGCCGCATCGTCCGTGGCCTCGACGCTGAACCGGAACGACTTGCCGACCCGGACGCCCTCGATGCCCTCGAAGCCGAGGGCGGGGAGCGACCGTTCGATCGTGGATCCCTCGGGGTCGGCGATCCCGGCTCGAGGGCTGGTCTCCACCTGGACGTCGAAGCGCATGACGGCCAATCTACGCGGCCCTCACACGCCCCCGGGCCACTCGGCCAGGGTCTTTCCGGTGATCCGCTCGTAACCCTCGCGGTAGCGGGCCGCGGTCGCGGCGATCACGTCGTCGGGCAGCGTGGGCGGGGGCGGCGTCTTGTCCCAGCCGTCGATGGCCGAGAGCCAGTCGCGCAGCGGCTGCTTGTCGAAGCTGGGCGGCGTGGTCCCGGGCTCCCACTCGGCCGCCGGCCAGAAACGCGACGAGTCGGGGGTGAGGACCTCGTCACAGATGGCGAGCTCACCGTCGATCCAACCCAGCTCGAACTTGGTGTCGGCGATGATGATCCCCCGCTCGCGGGCCCAGTCCGCACCCTTCTGGTAGGCGGCGAGCGCGATGTCGCGTGCCTTCTCGGCCACGTCCTCGCCGACCAGTTCGACGGCGGCGGCGAAGTCGATGTTCTCGTCGTGGTCGCCGACCTCGGCCTTGGTCGACGGGGTGAACACCGGCTCCGGGAGCTTGTCGCTCTCGCGCAGGCCGGTGGGCATCGCGGCGCCGTGCATGGTGCCGTCGGCCTGGTACTCCTTCCATGCCGAACCGGTGATGTAGCCGCGCACGATGCACTCGATGGGCAACATGTCGGCCTTGTGGGTCAGCATCGAACGTCCGACGAGGTCGTCGTCGCGTGCGCCCTCGGGGAAGTCGGCGACGTCGGTGGAGATCAGATGGTTGGGCGCCACGTCGGCGAGCAGGTCGAACCAGTGGGCCGACATGGCGGTGAGGACCCGGCCCTTGTCGGGGATCGTCTGGTCCATCACGACATCGAACGCCGAGATCCGGTCGGACGTGACCATCAGCAACGTGTCGTCGCCGGCGTCGTAGATGCCGCGGACCTTGCCGGTGTTGAGGAGAGGGAGATCGATGTTCATCGCCCCGAATTCTGGCGCGTCACGCGCCCCCGACCGAACCCAACCCCCGTTCTCGACGTCGTCGTCGTCGGGGGCCGACGCTGTCGACGTCGAGTTTCGGGGTGGGTGGCTCCTAGAGGATGTCGCCGGGGGTGTAGGCGGCGGCGTCGGGGAAGCGGCCGGCGACGGTGGCTACCTGGTCGGCGAACGACGCCACCTGGGCCACGGCACGGCCGGCGACGCCCATGGGGTCGGCGATGGCGGCGGCCAGCGCCTCGCGGTCGATGGGGAGGCGGTCGTCGGCGCCCAGGCGGTCGACCAGGTCGTTGGTGGCCTGGCCCTCCTCGCGCATGGCGAGGGCCACGGCGACGGCATGTTCCTTGATGGCCTCGTGCGCCTCTTCCCGTCCGGCGCCGGCACGCACCGCAGCCATGAGGACCTTGGTGGTGGCGAGGAACGGCAGGTAGCGGTCGAGTTCGGCCTGGATGACGGCCGGGTAGGCGCCGAACCCCTGGAGCACCGTGAGGAACGTCTCGAACAGGCCGTCCATCGCCAGGAAGGCGTCGGGGAGGGCGACACGGCGGACGACGGAACACGACACGTCCCCCTCGTTCCACTGGTCGCCGGCCAGGGACGTCACCATCGCCTGGTGTCCGGCGAGCACGTGCTTGAGCCCACAGACCCGCTCGCAACTCCGCGAGTTCATCTTGTGCGGCATGGCCGACGAGCCGACCTGGCCCGGCAGGAACCCCTCGGTCGCCAGCTCCTGGCCGGCCATCAACCGGATCGTGGTGGCCAGCGACGACGGACCCGAGGCGAGCTGCACCAGGGCGCCGACGACTTCGAGGTCGAGGGAGCGTGGGTACACCTGCCCGACGTTGGTGAAGGTCCGCTCGAATCCCAGGTGGGCGGCGACGGCGGCCTCGACCGCGTCGACCGCGTCACCCGATCCGAGGAGATCGAGCTGGTCGGTCTGGGTCCCGACGGGACCCTTGATGCCCCGGAGCGGGTAGCGACCCAGCAGCGAGTCCAGCCGATCGAAGGCAACGAGGAGCTCCTCGCCGGCCACGGCGAACCGCTTCCCGAGGGTCGTCACCTGGGCGGCGACGTTGTGGCTGCGGGCGGCCATCGGGCGTTCGGCGTGTTCGGTCGCCAGGCGAGCGAGCGCAGCGAGCGTGGCCACGGTGCGGTCGCGGGTCAGCTCCATCGCCGCCCGGACCTGGAGTTGTTCGACGTTCTCCGTCAGGTCCCGCGAGGTCATCCCGGCATGGATCACCTCGTGGCCGGCGAGCGCCGAGAACTCCTCGATGCGGGCCTTGACGTCGTGCTTGGTGACTCGTTCCCGCGCTTCGATCGACGCGAGGTCGACGCGGTCGACGACGGCCTCGTAGTCCGCGATCGCGCCTTCTGGCACGTCGAGACCGGCTGCGACCTGCGCCTCGAGAACGGCGATCCACAACCGGCGCTCGAGGACGACCTTGTGTTCCGGCGACCAGATCCGGACCATCTCGGCGCTGGCGTACCTGCTGGCGAGCACGTTGGGGACGACGTTGGCAGCCGGATCGGACACGTACCCAGTCTGGCAACCCGGCCGTGCCGGTGAACATTTCGCTCAAGCGACGCCCGGATCGTGCCGAAGCAAGGGATCACGGGAGGGCCGATGATTGCGAACTGTCAACGTCACCGATGGGACAAGTCCGAGGACGAATGCCGCCAGTGTGGTGAGCCGTTCTGCGAGAACTGCCTGGTGTATGTCAACGGCGCCGACGCCCGGCCGCTGTGCATCAACTGCGCGCTGAAGAACTCCGGCGTCCGGGGCTCGAAGAAGGTGCGGCCCAGCCGCCGCGAGCGTCGGGCCACCGCCAAGGTGAACCGGATGCACGAGCGCGCTCGCGCGCAGGCCGACGCCGCGGCGGCACAGGCTGCGGCGGCCACCGCCGTCGACCTCGCCGAGGTCGGCCGGCAGAACGCCGGCCAGCGGAACTGGGAGTCGGTCGACGCCTCCCGGTGGGACGCCGGCACGATCTGACCTACTGGGCCGCGGCGCGTTCGTCTCGGTCCTGGGCGATCTTCGCGGCGATGTCGGGGTCGTCGATGCCGAGCATCTGTACGACCAGCAGCGCGGCGTTCAGCGACCCGTTGACCGCGACCGTCGCCACCGGGATGCCCTTGGGCATCTGGACCGTGGCGAGGAGGGCATCGAGCCCGTCGGAGATCCCGCCCGAGAGGGGCACGCCCACGACCGGCAAGGTCGTGTGTGCGGCGACGACACCGGCGAGGTGGGCGGCCATGCCCGCGCCGCAGATGAAGGCCGAGTAGCCCTCGTCACGGGCGCTCGTCGCCAGCGCGGTGACCTCTGCCGGGTTGCGGTGGGCCGAGAGCACCCGGACATCGGCCTCGATGCCGAATGCCTCGAGCGTCTCCTCGGCGGCGCGCATCTTGTCCATGTCACGGGGCGAGCCCATGAGGACGGCGACCTTGCGGGTGGAAGGGGCCACGGTGTTCTCCTGTGGTTCGGTGTTCGAGCGGATGAACGAAGCTGCGGTCAGGTGGGCTTGGCGGCGATGTCGCGACGGTGGTGCATGCCGTCCCAGGTGATGCGTTCGACGCCCTCGTAGGCCCTGGCCCGCGCTGCCTCGATGGTCGGCGCCGTGCCGGTGACGTAGAGCACCCGGCCGCCGGACGTGACGAGGTCGTCGCCCTCGGCTCGCACGCCGGCGAAGAAGACCTCGACGCCGTCGAGGTCGCGGGCGTCGTCGAGACCACGGATCACGTCGCCGACCCGGGGGGTCGCCGGGTACCGCTCGGCCGCGCAGGCGACGGTGACGCAGGCGTCGTCGGTGAAGGTCGGCACGTGCTCGATCGAACCGGCGGCGGCCTCGGCCAGCAGGTGCGTGAGGTCGCTGGTGATCCGGGGCAACACCACCTGGGCTTCGGGGTCACCGAAGCGGGCGTTGTACTCGATCAGCTTGGGACCGGCGGCGGTGAGCATGAGGCCCGCGTAGAGGGT